>NZ_JAAHGN010000371.1:0-6664 GCF_010672485.1 Moorena sp. SIO2C4
GGCAAAATACCTGGAAAACTTGGGCATTAATCGGCTTTCCTTGCAAGAAGCGTTTCCAAGTAGCTAGGGAGACACCAGGAGCATAGATTTCTTGCAACCCATACTCGGAGGATGCCCAGTCGATATCATTCCCGATCACACAAGAGCCTTGCCCTGGATTAACTGGATAGCTGGCTGAGCTATCAGTAGATTTATAGGGGATTCCTTTTGGTTAAACTCATCAACTCATGTCATGCAACAAGAAGCGGCAGCTGCTAAACCAATTCGTTCACTAGAAGATGCTATCGATAAGTGTCAGACCCTGGGTATGCGTCTGAGTCGTCAACGTCGCTTCATCCTAGAACTGTTATGGGAAGCTAAAGACCATCTGTCAGCGCGAGACATTTATGACCGATTGAATCAACAAGGGAAAGATATTGGTCATACTTCTGTTTACCAGAATTTAGATGCCCTATCTAGTCAAGGTATTATTGAATGTATTGAGCGCTCGGATGGACGGTTGTACGGCAATATCAGCGATAATCATAGCCATGTCAATTGCCTGGATACAAACCAGATTCTTGATGTTTATGTAGAACTACCGGAAAACTTGCTCAAGCAAATTGAGGAACAAACTGGTGTAAAGATTACGGAATATCGGATTGATTTTTATGGTTACCGTCAGGACCAATCACCTAACTCCCCTTCGGAGGGGGTAAGCGAGTAGGGAGTAGGGAGTAGGGAGTAGGGAGTAGGGAGTAGGGAGTAGGGAGTAGGGAGTAGGGGTTGCGAAAATTGACTGTACTTCAGTGAAAAAATGTCATTTGAGTTACCGAAAAAACAGACTTTTTTTTATGGTTTGGCCATAACGCAACTAATCAATCAAAGAATCAATCAAAGTATGACGTTTGAATGGGGCAATTAAAAATTGAAGTAAATCCACAGTTGTTAATAAAAACTAGCCAGATGGTGGAGTATTTTGTTAAGCACTGAGCTACTGACCGACTCATTACGATGGATATTTACCAATCTACCATTCGTCCAATTCTCTTTTCTGGGTTGAAGACAGATCCAGAATGGTTACACAATAGAACTCTGGGGCTATTGAGCTGGCTGTCATCGAATCAGAAATCTACTCTAGGTCACTGGCTTCAGGGTCAATTACAGCAAAGGTTTTGCCTAAATGATGCTCGCCTTGAACAAACCCTCTGGGGAGTAAACTTCCCCAACCCTCTCGGTTTAGCAGCAGGGTTTGATAAAGATGGTGTGGCTGCTGGAATTTGGGGAAGCTTAGGGTTTGGCTTTGCTGAACTCGGTACTGTAACCTTTCATGGTCAACCGGGAAATCCTCGTCCTCGTCTATTTCGCTTGATAGAGGACAAAGCTGCTCTGAATCGGATGGGATTTAATAATCTCGGAGCTACAGCAATGGCTGCTCGATTAGAACAGTTGAAGGTTAACAGGTTACAGGTACAACCACCGTTGAAGGTTAACAGGTTACAGGTACAACCACCGTTGAAGGTTAACAGGTTACAGGTACAACCACCGTTGAAGGTTAACAGGTTACAGGTTGCAGGTTTAGAAAAGAACCTACCGGAAGAGAAAGGCAAGGGCGAACAACCTACCGGTAGGGAACGCCTTGGGCAAACAACTTTCAACCGGATCCAAGCTTCAGGTTTAACTATTCCGATTGGCATTAATCTAGGTAAATCTAAAGTAACACCCCTAGCAGAGGCAGCAGATGACTATCGGTCGAGTTTTGGCCTGTTGAGGGAATTGGGGGATTACTTTGTGGTGAATGTGAGTTCACCGAATACACCAGGATTGCGATCGCTTCAGGATGCCACTCAACTTAGTCTGATCTTAGATGCTCTGCAACAGGAAAACGTTTCCCAAAAGCCGATTCTGGTCAAGATTGCCCCGGATTTAGAGTGGAATGCGATCGCAGATGTGCTTGAGCTTGCCCAAACCTATGGGTTAGCTGGGATTATTGCTACTAACACTACCATCCGTCGGGATCTGCTCAAAACACAACGGATTGCGGCAACGGGCAAACCGGTAACGGAAGAAGCTGGGGGGATTAGTGGAGCTCCTTTGCGTCAACGTTCTACAGACGTAATTCGATTTATCTGGCAGGAAACTCAAGGAACTTTACCGATTATAGGGGTTGGAGGGATTTTTACGGCGGAGGATGCTTGGGATAAGATTACTGCAGGTGCTAGTCTAATTCAGGTGTACACGGGTTGGATTTATAACGGTCCATGGATGGTAAGGCAGATTCTGCAAGGGCTGTTGCAGAAGTTGGAGGAAAGAGGCATGAGTTCAATTTCTGAGGCAGTGGGTTCTGGGTCTGGTTGAAGGTTGAAGGTTGAAGGTTGAAGGTTGAAGGTTGAAGGTTGTTTGGTTGAACGCGATCGCGTGGCCTTTTGGCCAAGGTTGTCTGTCAGAATGCAGAATTTAGAATGCAGAATTTAGAAGGCCGAATTTAGAATTCTACATTCTTAATTCTACATTCTACATTTTTAATTCTACATTCTTAATTCTACATTCTTAATTCTACATTCTACATTCTTAATTCTTAATTCTACATTCTTAATTCAAAAATTCAGATTACCAATTCTGAGCGCAGGATAGTAACTGCTTGTCCACTCAGAAAAACGCGATCGCTACCGGTATAGTTAACCTTTACTACACCACCCCGAGAGGAGGCTTGGTAGGCTAAGAACTCATCTTTACTATTGCGCTCGCGCCAGAAGGGAGCGAGACAACAATGGGCAGAACCTGTAACTGGGTCTTCATCAATTCCCACTCTGGGGGCAAAGAATCGGTAAACAAAGTCGTATTCTGAATCACTGTCAGCCCAACTAGTAACAGTTACTGTAAACAGAGGTAAGGTTTTCATCAGTTGGAAATTGGGCTGCATCTGCTTGACCAACTCTTCCGACTCGACCTCCACCAAATAGCCTAGGGAATTTTTCCCAACCCACTTGATGGGTACACCTAAGGCTTGGCTGAGTGCTTCTGGAGTACTGATAACTTCTGAGGGAATCACCGGGAAATCCAGTTGAATCCACTCACCCTGGCGCTGAGCTATCAGCAATTCATTCTTGGTGTAGAACCGAATCGTTTGATCAGGGGAGACATGTCCCTCTGACCAGAGAACATGAGCACTAGCTAGGGTGGCGTGACCGCATAAGAAGACTTCCACTGTTGGTGTAAACCAACGCAAATTGAAACCATCCTCTTGCTTGACTAGAAATGCGGTTTCAGATAAATTCATCTCTCGGGCTACGTTTTGCATCCAGCTGTCATCTTGGGCAGTTGGTAAAACACAGATAGCAGCAGGATTTCCTGTAAAGGGTTTACTGGTGAAAGCGTCTACTTGAATAATGGTTTGTCCCATAATCAGGCAAAAGGTTAAATCAAGTCTGGTTAAGGATTTTTAAAATGATTGATTGTGTTAATTTTAAATTGTTAAGTGTCACTTGATCATTAACAATTTAAAATTAACAATTAATTAACAATTAACATGCCATAAATTTTCCGAAGATGTTATCTAGAATTGAGCCTGTCTCCGGCGGGAGAGTAGAACTGTAAACGTCCAACACCTAAATATAAACCATAGGGCCTATCTCCAGGGGGGAAAGCTGTAACCCCAAACAGATAGACACCACCCCATCGTGGATTACGAACAGGACGAAGCCCAACTGTAATGGTTTTTCCTGGGTTTACTGGTGGATCGAAGGTAACTGAAATTGTTTTGGTTGAGTCGTCTTTTGTTACCCTTCCCAGAGATAACGGCTGACCCCGGTCTTGGTAGGTTCCTTCAAATGCTGAGGATTTCTCGGGATAGAATCGAATCTTATATCCTCCTTGACGCTGATTAATGGTTAATCTTTGGAGTGGTTCACCTATATCCCCTGGTAAGTCCACGGTGAAATAGTATGTTCCTCCTCGAACATCAGCTTGATTAAACGTAGTTACTGCATCCAACAACCTAGGAGATTTCTCAAATGAAACTCTGCCATCCGCTAACTGAACGGCTTGGGTTGAGGGAGTATCCAAAATTACTAAGGATAAGACTAAGGCTATAGTAATTTTGAGCAAGTTTACCGAAAACAGAAGGGGCGCACGGAAGCTCAATCTCTTTAGAGCTGGGATCAAGGGTGACGCGGTGGTATATGAGGCCGTCTTTTCTTTGATTTCACCATCTAACATGTTGACACTAGTGATGATTCTTGTTATTTGATAATTCTAAGGTAAAAGGTTAGTAGGGAAAGCATAATTGATCCTGTACAACTATGGCATCTGTCTGTAGTGAGGAAAATCACGAAGGGAGTAAAGGTGGGGAAGCATGGCACCATGCACAATGGCAAAATCAAGTATTTAAAGTCAAACTAGTATTTATTATTTCCCCATCTCCGTGATCTTCCGATCTCCTCTTGGAATACATCCTATGTCTGTTTTGTCAAGCCCTCAATTCTATCCACCTAGGCTCAATCCCGTATTAACCCGCCTCTGTCAAAGCTTTTCTGATCTACTCGCCGATAATTTTTATAAACTGAAGTTAGTGGTTGAGTCTACGGACCTAGAGAAACTGGCTCGGTTGGAAGAGGAACGGGTGGTTTATCTCCCGAATCATCCTACCCTTGATGATGGGGTGGTTCTGTTTCTGTTATCAACTCGGTTAGGGCAACTGTTTCACTATGTTGTGGCTTACGAGAGTTTCCGGGGATGGAACAAAAAATTTCTGCCCCTGATGGGAGCCTACTCGATTAGACGGGGTTTAGGCGATCGCGCCAGCATTGCCCAAACCCTAAAGTTACTGAAGCAACCGAGTTGTGATTTGGTAATTTTCCCCGAAGGCGGCTGCTCTTATCAAAATGATACGGTTATGCCCTTCCGAACGGGAGCTATTCAACTGCCTCTACAAGCAATGAACCAAATGGTCAAACAGGGTGAACCTGTTCCTAATCTCTATTTAGTACCGGTAAGTCTGAAGTACCACTACACTGATTCCATGAAGCCAGTGATTGATCAGACCCTGTCCCGTCTAGAGAAGGCGTTCAACATTAATGCGATCGCACCAAACTTCTATGGGCGTTTACGGGGTGTGGCTGAGCAAGTAATTCTTCGCTTAGAGACTGAATACGACCTTAATCTAGACCAAAGCACTCAGATGGATTGGAACCAACGGATTAACCAGCTCAAAACTCGTCTGTTGAGTGAGTGTGAACAGAAGCTAGAGCTAACACCAGCAACCATGACACCAATCCGAGAACGAGTGTATAAAATTCAGTCAGTCTTAAAATCCCGTGCTCAAGAGTTAGAAGAGTTTGATGAAACGACCTATGAATCGATTTACCAAGCTACTGTCCGCCTGCTGAACTTCGATGCAATTTACGATGGTTATGTTGCTGCCTCCCCTACGCCAGAGCGTTTTTTGGATACCCTGACTCGACTAGAGCGGGAAGTGTTTAAGTTTAATCGACCTTTGGCGAAAGGACACCGGAAAGCGATGCTCCGCATTGGAGACCCCATAAACCTCAAAGAGCATTTTGAGTCCTACAGACAAAACCGAGCAGCTACAGTGGAGATGTTGACCCAACAACTACAACAGACAGTTCAAGAAAATTTATCGTAAGCATATGCTTACGTCAACTGGATTTGAAATTAGTCCTGACAATTAATTTAAAATTTGTTTGCAAAAATACTTTTGTTTGCAAAAATACTTCACACTTTTTCCAAAAACAATTGGTTAAGCTAAGAGCAGGATAGAAAGTAGAGGAAATTTTATGAACGCTGTTTTTGGCGTGGATTCACAGCAAAGCCGCTGGCGAACCATTGCCATGTTTGCTTTAGGGTTTTGGCTCAGTAGCAGTTTGGTTATAGACTTTGTGATCATGCCATGCATGTCTACAGCTGGCATGATGACTCAGGCTAGTTTTGCTACAGCTGGCTATTCAATCTTCTGGACATTTAATCGTGTTGAGCTTTTGTGTGGCGCTTTAATATTAGCCAGCCTCCTAGTGCTGCGTGGTAATTCTAATCTTTATCATTACGTCAGACGCTGGTCTATTTTATTATCCCTGCTCATGCTAGGGATCGCAATCATTTATACCTACATCATGACACCCCAGATGAGCGCTATGGCTCTACAACTGAATCTTCTAGAGCCAGTGAGTGGCATGCCAGCAGGAATGGTGCAAATGCATGAAGGCTACTGGCTGCTAGAAGCAATCAAGTTAATCGGAGGGACTACACTACTTAGCTGGTGCTATCAAGACTATCGTAGATTGGTGTGTTCGTGACCTGCTCCCACACTCCCCCTAACCCCAGAGGTGATTAATGCTCGTCGAAATGATTGTCAGGTTAATCGGGTGAAAGGGAGGTGGGGTGGTGGGGGATCAATCCTCCACCGTTCCTTCTGAAGGCCACAATAGCCGTAATGCCATCAAAGCAAAGCCAATGGCTGCGATCGCTTTAAGTAGACGAGTAGGTAATAGATGAGCCACCCCTCCCCCAGCTACTACTCCCAGAAAGCTAGCAAGTATCAGTGCCGCTATAGTTCCAAAAAACACAGTACGGGGGGAATTGAGACTACCACTGAGTGCGATCGCAGCCAATTGGCTTTTGTCTCCAATTTCAGCTAAAAATACCGTTAGGAAACTTAGTCCTAGTAATT
>NZ_JAAHGN010000372.1:0-6653 GCF_010672485.1 Moorena sp. SIO2C4
TTGCCATTGAGGTGCTCTACCAACTGAGCTATAACCCCGTAATTTTATACTCCATTACCTAGTATACCTTGATAGCTCAGCTAAGTCAAGTAGTTTCAGAATGAAATTATCTCGATCAGTAGAATACGCTGGGAGACTGAGCCATTTGGGTAATATACCCCATGCAGCTGTTCATCAGAAAATAAACCACTAACATAGCTGCCGCTGACATGGCTACTAAGGTACCAGCCAGCATCAGAGAGAACTCTTGGGTATCAAAGGCTTCCTGCATCAGGTGCAGTGACCAAGCCACCAAGGCGACATCAAATATTAGAATTATCACCAGCATTTTTTACAAAAATTAATATTGGATCCATATTTAGTTTAGCAGCTATAAAAATCACTGCAAACCATTAAACTACTTAATACTACACAACAAAACTTAAATCTTTCGGAAGAATAATCCATTAGTTTACTATGGCAATCGCACCGGAATTTGGTGTTGGTTCAAATAGGTTTTAATTTCAGATACACTCAGTTGCCCGTAATGCAACAGGGAAGCTAGTAACGCGGCTTCGGCTTTGCCCTCAGTCAGGGCCTGATAAATATGATCGCAGTTGCCAGCACCACCGGAGGCAATCACTGGAATTTCCACCTGTTCAGCCATAGTGCGCGTTAGCTCTAAGTCATACCCAGCCTGGGTTCCATCCGCATCCATACTAGTAACCAGAAGTTCCCCAGCTCCCCGTTGTGCCACCTCTTTTGCCCATGCGATCGCATCAATACCAGTGTTCTCACGTCCTCCTCGCACATAAACATTCCAACCAGGATTATCGGGATCTTCCCGACGACGAGCATCAATAGCAACTACAATGCACTGATTACCAAAGCGATCGCTGGCTTGATTAATAAAGTCTGGATTGCGTACAGCAGCCGAATTTATACTAACTTTATCGGCTCCTGCTCTTAATAATAATTTAATATTTTCCAAAGACTGGATGCCACCCCCCACGGTCAAGGGAATAAACACTTGTTCGGCTGTACGGTAGACTACATCAATAATAATGTCTCGGTCTTCATGGGTAGCAGTTATATCCAAAAACACCAGCTCATCTGCACCAGCATCATTGTAAACTTGTGCTAATTCCACTGGATCACCAGCGTCCTTAAGATTAACAAAGTTGACCCCTTTAACAACTCGCCCAGCTTTTACATCCAGGCACGGTAAGATTCTCTTAGCCAGCATAAGTAAACTAAGTATGAAGTATGAAGGATGAAGTATGACCCATGGCCATAACGTCTTTTAGACAAAAGTACCAAAACCCAGATAGAGAACCCAAATCTAGCAAGAAACGAAAAGGTCGCGGGTTACCCCGTCAGAGGCAAAGCGATGGTGACCTACTACTAGCAACGGCTACCGCTGAGGAAATTGGTCATCAGGAAGAGAGTATTAGACCACAGCGCTTAGCCGACTACATCGGACAAAAAGAACTCAAAGGAGTTTTGGAAATTGGCATTCAAGCCGCCAAAGCCAGAAATGAGGCCATGGATCACCTGCTGTTGTATGGACCACCAGGATTAGGGAAGACAACCATGTCCCTAATTTTGGCAACTGAGATGGAGGTGAATTGTAAAATTACTGCTGCACCTGCCTTAGAGCGTCCACGAGATATTGTGGGGCTTCTGGTTAATCTCAAACCTGGGGATATCTTATTTATAGACGAAATCCATCGTTTGTCACGCATGACAGAGGAATTGCTATATCCAGCCATGGAAGACTATCGATTGGATATCACTATTGGTAAGGGTCAGAGTGCCAAGACCCGCAGTATTCCTCTGCCGCAGTTTACCTTAGTGGGGGCAACCACACGAGTAGGTTCCTTAACCTCACCCCTACGCGATCGCTTTGGTATGATCCAACGCTTACGCTTCTATGAGATCGATGAATTGAGTTTAATTGTAACAAGGACAGCCCAACTGCTAAAGGCAGCAGTAACCCAAGACGGTGCTGAAGAAATTGCCCGTCGGTCTCGTGGCACACCTCGAATTGCTAACCGACTTCTGAGGCGAGTGCGAGACTATGCTCAAGTCAAAGGCATTGAGCAAATTAACCAGGATGTAGCAGCTCAAGCCATGGAAATCTTTAATGTAGACCCGATGGGGTTAGATTGGACAGACCGACTGGTACTCAAGGTAATGATTGAACAATTTAATGGCGGACCAGTTGGTTTAGAAGCAGTGGCAGCCTCTACTGGAGAAGATGCTCAAACCATTGAAGAAGTTTATGAACCCTATCTGTTACAAATTGGTTTCCTGCACCGCACACCTCGGGGTCGCGTCGCCACCTCAGCAGCTCGGAAACATTTGGGTTATGAGTAGTAGTTAGTAGTTAGTAATTAGTAGTTAATGGTCAGTAGTAAGGAATATCAAGATTGCGGTCTCACTTGAAATAATATATGAAACGCTTGATTAGGATTTTACTGATTTTACTGCTTGTCGTTTTATCGGCTGCTACGATAATCACACCCCCAGCAATGGCGCAAACCCAATTCCCAGAATTGACTAAGGCTCAGATAAAACAAATTAACCAGTTAAGGAAAAAGGCATTTGCTGCTACGAATCAGGGGAAATTCCCAACTGCTGAAAATTACTGGACTCAGCTAATTGAGCTGTTACCAGATAATCCCGTCGGTTGGAGTAATCGGGGTAACCTTAGAGTCAGCCAATATAAATTAGAGGATGCGATCGCAGACTTTACTCACGCCATTGAGTTAGCACCAGAAGCCACTGACCCTTATCTAAATCGCGGTGCCGCCTATGAAGCACAAGGGCGATGGCAAGATGCCATTGCTGACTATGAGCGATTGCTAAAACTTGATCCCAATGATGCCATGGCTTACAACAACTTGGGGAATGGGAAGGCAGGACTAGGCCAATGGACAGAAGCGATCGCAAATTACCAAAAATCCATCGAGCTAGCGCCCAATTTTGCCTTTGCCTATGCTAACTATGCTCTGGCTCTCTATCAAATTGGTGAAACCAAAGAAGCCATGGGCATTATGCGCAATACTATCAGAAAATACCCCCAATTTGCCGATCTGCGAGCTGCTTTAACAGCTGTGTTGTGGGCTGACGGAAAACGGGGGGAAGCTGAGAGTAATTGGGTGGCAGCCGTTGGTCTCGACAAGCGCTACCAAGACTTTGACTGGGTAGAGCATGTCCGCCGTTGGCCACCAATGATGGTTGAGGCGTTAGCAAATTTCTTCAACCTCAAATGAAATTAACCTGATCCACCTTAGCTTTTCTCAAGAGTCATTACTTCAGGACTTACGCAATAATTTTAGGTCTTAAGGATAATTTTAGGGTGTGTTATTAACGCACCCTAAACTCATAACTCTTGACTAAACTATTGATTATCAAGCACCCTTGCGAAGCAGCAGTTGTTTGAGGTTCCGACCCCGTGGCTCCCGGACAAATGCCAAAGGTAAAAGGGTAGCCAATCGCACCACTGCTGATAGGGCAAATAATGTTGGCAAACCACCGAAGTGAGGCAACTCGGCTAAAAAGCCACCAAACATACTACCTATAGCACCCCCTAATCCGGCTGATGCTGCAGCTGCTGCAAAATAGGTGGAGGGTTTATGAGCTGGTGATATCTCGATTTGGATGTTATTGGCACACAGGTCAATGGCTGCTGCAGCTGAACCTGTCCCGAAGAATAAAAGGGGTAGCCAAACCCAAAGAGCGAGAGTTGTTGGACTGCCGATCCCAAGCCAAAGTAAGGGAATCACGGATAGGAGAATCCCAACCATCACTAGTACTGGACGATTTCCGATCAGGTCAGACAACTTACCCCAGTAGATCAGCGTCAATAAACTTGCCCCAGCCATCAGACTAGTATAGAGAGTTACCCAACCCACATCTAAGCCCAAATTGTCGAGCAGATAAACATTGAAAAACGGATTGCTGAGGGTGAAGGCAAACATCCACAATCCAAAGTAGAGTACAAAGATTAGGAAGTTTGAGTCTTTCAATAGGGCAGCATAATCAGAGGGCGTCGGCTCCTCAGACTCTAAGGTTTCATCAGTAGTCTCATCAGTAGTCTCATCAGTCTTGGCAGTCTTCTTTGAGGGTATCTGAGGAGTGATATCTACCATGAAGAACTGAAAGAGTAGACTGAGTATTCCAGCTACGATAGCCAAAATCAAGATTACGCCATAGCCTTGAACTTGCCCACCGTCCCAGCTAGAAACAATGTATCCCAGTAGGGGAACACAAAGTAGGTTGGTTAAATTAGTAAAGCTATTGCGCAGTCCAAAATAGCGCCCTCGCAGGCGAACAGGAACTAACACCGCCATCCAGCTAGACCAAGAGGGACTACCCAAAGCTCCAAAAATGTGAGTGATCAGGTTAATCGCCAGTGTGCACAACACTAGATGATGAGCTGGAGCCAGACCAGTGCAGAACATCCCAATGCCTACTAGGACAAATAACCATAGTAGTCGCGAAGGAATGAAGGTTTTGATGATAAACCAGTGGCGACTGTAGGATCGGTCAGATAAATAAGCACCAATAGGCTGTAGAAAATTCGCCAGTAGAGGTATCCCTGAAAGAATACCGATTTCAAAGTTGCTAGCACCCAGTTGCAGCAAGAAGTTAGTGAGGAAAACCTCAGCTGTGATACAGGAGAAGAAGGTGGAAAACACGCCGTCAAGGGTGGCAGCCCTCAGGCTAGAGCGAATCTCTCCCTTGGGAATTTTTTCAGTAGGGCTAAGCGGCGGTCGTGCTTCCTTGTTTAGGGGCTTGAGCAACTTTGGCAATCGCGGCAAAGACGGAGCTTCTGGGGCGACATCGGATATGAGTCTGAGCATAGCGGTTCAGGTAGCTAGATAGAGAGGACTTAAATGGCGAATTTGATGGAGACGAGTAAATCGTATTGGTTCAGGTAGCACCTGTACTGGATCGGCAGGCAGGTCGAAACTCCTATGCCATATCCTCCCTATAGCATCCCCCTTCTTGATGGGCGTAGCGTGCCCATAGCGTAACCCTCTTGGCTTGCTCTTAAATCCCCCCTATACCCTCTTGTAAAACCTCCTTCGGCTAAAAGGGGTTTTACAAGAGGAGTCTATGCCATTTACATCACTAGGGAAGTAAGACTTGCTTACTCTCGCAGAAGACCTACCATAGGCTTCCGTACTCCTGGTAGAGTCCGGTAAGGTCTAGCTCCTGCGACATCTGCTATACACTCCGGTAACCCTTACTTTTCGAGAAGGGCTACTTTTCAATAACACTTATTCTCTAGCCTTCACCCAACCCCTTAGAAATACGAAAAGTAGTACTTTTCTATAATCCCTAAGGGTTACTTCCTAAGGGCTATGCCCTACGGGGAGAGCTATGGTCATGACGGGGTATAGCAGCGGAGGCTACGCTATTCAATTAACGGGGGAGCAAGGGGGCTAGACATGGATCATGAGGAAAAATCACGCCAATGCCCTATTCCCTTGTTTAGGAATCCCGATGTAGTCAGAGTCGATATCTACATATCAATATCTACATATCAATATCTACATATCAATACTGACCTAAGTACAGCTGTTGCCTTTTTTATCCGTGGGGCAACAGGGTACCTTAAAAATACTATCTCAAAAAAAGTAAAATATTGCAACAAAAATACACTTAAGTATATTCACTGAAATCTTTCATCTGACCGATCCTGCGCAAGAGCTCCCACTACCTGGCTACCGAAAAAAAAAGGCGGGATCGCCTTCATAGTCTTGATCTCCGGCTTACGTAGTTGAGTCAGTTAAGAGCGTAGCCACGATGGGGAGCATGGTTAATCATAATTAAAGCTAAAGATAAGTGGTGGTATAATAAAGATAAGCAATAATTAAAGTTGGCTACTAACAGCTAGCTTTACCCGAATAAATATGGCTACTAACAGCTTTACACCTTAAGAAATAAGGTGAGTAAACAGCTAGATAAAATGTCGCAGAGTCTACCAAAAACTCTGATTATTTGTTAGACTTAAATTAGGGTAACACCGACAGGGATTATTATGTAACTTAAATTAAAGCCGAAAACCAAGGTAAAAATAGTTGCGCTTAAATCCCGGTGGAACGAACTTTTTTGACATTTTTATGGCGCTCGCGGGATATTCCGTCAGAGAAGCGCGGAGATACCCCCTGGATGCGAAAGCATCTTGCCTTGGCGGGCTAAAGTCTACCTTGGTAGATTTTGGTAGCTAAAAAGGATCGGACACCTTAAGAAATAAGCTGTAGAAAGCCATCTTGGATACCTTAAGAAATAAGCTGTAGAAAGCCATCTTGGATGTCGAGTTATCTCAAGAACCATATCATCTGTATTGACTAATTATTTCTAGGTGCATAGCCACCTCCTCAGACGGGAAACAAGTTTTCCAGGGGAGGTGTGCTTGCCGTCCTTACTTATCATCATGAAGCAAATCCTTTCGAGATGTCTAATTTTAGTATCTCTAATTCTGTTCCTAACTGGCTGTAGCCGCAGTATCGCCAGTGACATTTCCACTGTGACCCTCAGCGGCTGGCAGAGCAGCCCGGAGGAAAAACAGCTCCTTGAGCAGGTACTGAGGGAGTTTGAAGCATCACATCCTGGCATAAAAGTCAAGTTTGAAGTCATCACTGACCAATATATGGATG
>NZ_JAAHGN010000373.1:0-6642 GCF_010672485.1 Moorena sp. SIO2C4
TGGGCCAAAGACGGGAAAACCGGTGAACTCTTTATTGTTCAAGCCCGTCCGGAAACTGTACAATCCCAGAAATCTGCCAATGTTATTTGTCATTATCAACTCAAAGGCGATGTAGAGACATTGCAAGCAACGCCTGTGCTAGCCACCGGTCGCGCTGTCGGTGAAATGATTGGTCAAGGCAAAGCAAGGGTAATTCTGGATGTTAACAAGATTGACCGTTTCCAAGCCAAAGAGGTCTTGGTCACGGACAAGACAGATCCGGATTGGGAACCTATCATGAAGAGAGCGAGTGCTATCGTAACTAACCAAGGAGGTCGCACTTGTCACGCTGCCATCATTGCCCGTGAGATGGGTATCCCCGCGATTGTGGGTTGTGGCAATGCCACTAACCAATTGAAGACAGGCCAACCAGTGACAGTTTCCTGTGCAGAAGGAGATGAAGGCAAGGTTTATCAAGGGTTGCTGCCCTTTGAGGTGCAAGAAACCCCCCTTGACAACCTACCGCGCACCCGCACCAAAATCATGATGAATGTGGGGAACCCAGAGAAAGCCTTTAGTCTGTCTTTTCTTCCCTGCGATGGGGTGGGGTTAGCCCGGTTTGAGTTCATCATTGCCAATCACATTAAGGCAAACCCGATGGCGTTGATTCACTTCGATAAACTCGAAGATCCATCGGTCAAGGAAGAAATTGCTCAGCTGACAGCATTGTATGAGCATAAACCTGACTTCTTTGTGGATAAACTAGCCAACGGGATTAGCATCATTGCTGCTGCTTTCTATCCCAAACCAGTTATCGTCAGGATGTCAGATTTCAAGAGTAACGAATACGCCAATCTCTTGGGGGGTCAACAGTTTGAACCCAGGGAAGAGAACCCGATGCTAGGATGGCGAGGGGCGTCTCGTTACTGTGATGAAATCTACCGGGAAGCCTATGGTTTGGAATGTAAGGCACTCAAACGGGTACGGGATGAGATGGGACTCACAAACGTTATCCCCATGATTCCCTTCTGTCGCACCCCTGATGAAGGTCGCCGGGTGCTGGCGGAAATGGAAAAACATGGCTTGAAGCGGGGGGAGAATGGGTTACAAGTCTATGTGATGTGTGAAATCCCCAGTAACGTCATCCTAGCCGACGAGTATAGCCAAATCTTTGACGGCTTCTCCATTGGTTCTAATGACCTGACTCAATTAACCCTAGGCTTAGACCGTGACTCTGCGTTAGTTGCCCATATCTTTGACGAACGCAACGAAGCAGTGAAACAGATGGTGCGGATGGTGATAGAAAAAGCCAAGAAAAATGGTCGCAAGATTGGTATCTGTGGTCAAGCACCAAGTGACTATCCCGAATTTGCCTGCTTCCTAGTGGAGTTAGGAATTGATTCGATCAGCTTGAACCCTGACTCGGTACTCAAGACACTTCTGGATATCGCCAAGGTAGAAGGAGTAAATTAGTGTCCCGGTGTTAGGTGTTAAGAGTGTTAGGTATTAAGAAATCTACATTACACCTAACCAAATACCTCAATCTTTTCCCCCATAGAGATGACTGGAATCTTGTCGCATTTAGGGGCAAGTTGCAGCTAGCTTCTAGGTTCAAAACGCCAACGATGCCGAGTTTGGTGCTTGATGTCGCCGAGTTCTTGATCAACAATCCCAGATCATCTTGGAGGAAGGATGAGTTAATAGCAAGAAATTCTCATGTAATTTCAAATCAAAAATTACATTACAAAACTTTAAGATACGCCAGGGGCGAGGGTGATTAACTGGTCCGAAACCATAGAAAACCCTTGGCTAACCATAAACTTGACGTTTCATCAAGAGTTGTTTGTTTAAGAAATATAAAATAGGAGGAATTGGGGATGATAGCTCCAGAGAAATATAAATAAAATCTAAAGATTAGAAAATAAATCAAGAATGGGTAATTAAATAGAACAAATTCCACCATTTTTGATTTTTCAAAATTTATCAAATGTAGATGAGCTGAAATCACTAGTTTTATTGCTGTCAGCTCAAGGATAAAACCATGCTAGCCACAACTATGGGAGAAACCACCCCTGATCGCCTTGATGTCTTCGGGCTTGTGGTATGGCTAATCAGGCTGTCTTCAATGGCACAGCCTAGGGTAAACAGGATCCACAGACAGCAGTTGAACTAGTGCAAGTAGGCCATAGGTATAAAAGGGTGCATTTTTAGACAATTTTTTTTCGAACCATACTATAAAGGGTGTTGACATGCTAACAACAATTAACGAAACCATCAAACCAACCTTTGCCGTAGTCTGGCAAACGCTCTCATCTGTGCTCGTTGGGATTGCCCATAATCTCCAAGCTATAAAAACCAGGTTTTCAGGCATCTTTTTTAATGAGGTCAACCTAGATGTGATATCTGAGGAAGACAATTGTGAACCCAACCCAGTCATAAAGGTATCAATGTTGACTAATGCTGGCTTGGGCAGTGTGCCGTACTACTGCTTCTTTTGGAAAGGTTGAACCAGTGCAAGTAGGCCATGGGTATTAAAGGGTGCATTTTTAGACAATTTTTTTTCGAACCATACTATAAAGGGTGTTGACATGCTAACAACAATTAACGAAACCATCAAACCAACCTTTGCCGTAGTCTGGCAAACGCTGTTATCTGTGCTCGTTGGGATTGCCCATAATTTCCAAGCTATCAAAAGCCTGGTTTCAGGCATCTTCTTTAACCAGGCCAACCTAGATGTGATATCTGAGGAAGACAATTGTGAACCCAACCCAGTCATAAAGGTATCAATTTTGACTAATGCTGGCTTGGGGAGTGTACCGTACTACTGCTTCTTGTGGGAAGAACGTAGATTGTACTGATTCCACCTAGTCCAGGCTGGCAGAAATAAGTCACCACTTTCATCTACAAAGGTCGGAGCTGGTCCTACACGCTTATTTCCGTGTCCCCTGTACTAGTACTAAGTTTCCTTGACAGTATACTACATTAAACCAATTAACGAGAATCCCTGCCTTCTGAAGGTAGGGATTCTCGTTAATTGGTGGATGAATTGGACATCCATTTGATCTGACCATCTCCCCATCTGGCCATCTCCCCATCTGGCCATCTGGATCTGTAGCCTTACTTTCACGAATTTGTATTGCTTGGATAGCGCCATAGCTGATTAGGCGGTAAGCTGAGAAGGAGCTGTTGGTTTAACCAACAGTGTGTTAACTGTGGTCTACGGATTGGTCTACGGATTTGAAAACTGCGATCAAACGGCATTAACCCTTTCAGTCATGGACCAATTACTAAATCTCAGCAAACTTGATCAAATCTGGTTTTTACTGAGTCTTCAGATTGGTCAAGCTCACCTCTGTTGGTACGCTTTCACGCTTGTCGGGAAACCCGACCGGGGTCGCACCGCAAATGGTAAACGCTATCAAGGTCACGATACCCTGGGGTGCGAGCCAGCTTCAGGCTCTATCGCTTCTGATTAAACAGGTGATGAATTAAATTAGTGAAGCCAGTGTCAGGAGGTGGCAAACTAGAAGAAATGGATTTAACAAATCCGGGGAGGCAAGAGTGGTTTCGTCTCTGGGACGAAATTCCCCATTCTTCAAAAAGGTGGGGATGGATACTCCCCCTCAAGAGTTGTCAAAGCGTGTTATTTGGCACTAATTTAGTATTGGTTGTTGACCCGCCTGACTGTCTCGGAACAGATCACCGTTCGTAGCGGTAAGACGCTTGGTACAAAAAGAGCAGAGTTCAGGGAAGACTCTTGCCCCAGCTGGTTGACCATTGTTGTCATACCAAGGTGAGAGTGGCGAGTTGAGTTTAGGACTGTGGGACACGGTTCTGAGCCTGTGGAGGGACAGTAAAACCAAAAGGATTGGCCAGGGGTATGCTGGGTAAGCACTGTTTAGATGCAGGATGGGGTCAGTTTTTCCAAATACTAGAGCAGTGCTGCTTTAAACGTGGAGTTTACTTCCAAAAAGTAGACTCTAAAAAGACTAGCCAAATTTGCCCCAATTGTTTAACTGAAACTGGCAAAAAGACCTTGGCTGAGCGTGTCCATCATTGTGAAAATTGCGGTTATACCACAGATAGAGATGTGGCAGCCGCTCAAGTAGTCTGCCTACGTGGGCTTGCAGCCGTGGGACACACGGTCAAGATGCTTTCTGAGGGCAAGTTCGTCGGAATCCCTGGGAAGAAAGAATTCCCGCGCCTTAAGGCCCGGGGAGTGTCAACAACAGAGAAAGGACGTTCTGATGAAGCGTAAAAATCAAGACATGTTAGCACTGGTGTGGCGAAGCACTATTGTTTTGTCATTTTTCCTGTTGCCTGTTGGCCTTGGCAGTGCCCAATCCATCGAACCTGACCCACCAAAACAGATAGTCGCTCAGGGCTCAAGTCAAAAGCCAGTTCAAACTGACGCTAATCTTAGCTTTAAGCGGGTGACGCTCCTGTCTAATGTTTTGCTGATTGTGCTGGTGACTCTGGTACTGCTACTGGTGGCCGCGATCGCAGCGTTGTGGCTGCTAAGAAGGTCTGTGATTCGTGAGGTTGCGCAAATCGTGAGAGCTCACCTCAATGAAATGACTGACTTGGAAGATAGGATTGCCAGTGCTAATAAAAATGTTCAAAGTATCCTAGAAAAAACTGAAGAGATTGCCTTGGAGCTAGATCAGCAGGCGGCAGAGTTTAAACAAGACCTAAGTTTTAAACGAGAAAATCTATCTAAGCTGCTATCGAAATTGTCTCAGTCCCAGCAACAGGCATTAACGACAATCAAGACGCAAAAAACCGATACTCAACAAGAGCTAGAACAATTAGAGACTGACTTGGCATCAAGACTGTCTAAACTCGAGCAAGACGCTACAAAGCAACGGGATAGTTTTCTGAAGTATCTAGAAAACTTAAGCGCTGAGTTTGCCCCCCAATTATCTGAACTCAAGGGGGATGTGCAAGCCCAGAAAGAGACAATACTGAAGAAACTGAATCAATTAGAGACTGAGTTTGGCTCCGAACTGTCTGCTCTTAAGGAAACTGCGGCAAACCAAAAGGACTTAACTTTAAAAGATTTAGAAAAATTAGGGGCTGAATTTACTCCTGAATTATCGAAAATCCAGGCGGATGTGCAAGCCCAGAAAGAGATAATACTGAAGAAACTGAACCAATCAGAGACTGAGTTTGGCTCCGAACTGTCTGACTTGAAAGCCAAGACTCAAAAACAAAGCAAAGATTACCTGCAAACCATAGAAAAATCAAGTGCTGACTTTGCTCCTCAACTATCTGAACTTCAGGGGAATGTACAAGAACATAAGGATAAAGTCCTGCAGCAACTAAATCAATCAGAGTCTGAGTTTGCTGTTGAACTGTCTGAGCTTAAGGCAAAGGCTGATCAAGAAAGGAACAGTTACCTCAAGAATCTAGAAAAACTAACCTCTGATTTTGCTCCTCAACTATCTTTACTCAAAGCCAATGTCCAAGGGCATCAAGATAAAGTATTGGATAAACTGAACCAATCAGAGACAGAGTTTGCCTCAAAATTGTCTGAACTTGAAGCCAAGGCTCAACAGCAACGGGATTTAATACTAGAAAATCTAAAAAAGCTAGAGACAGAGTTTACTCCTCAGCTATCTGACATTAAGGTGGATGCTGAACAAAAAGCTCAACATAAAATCGATTTAGCTCTTCAGAAGCTAGAGCAATTAGGAAATGACATTACTGAACAACTTTCAAAATACCAGTCGAAGATTGAAGTGCAAATTGATAAGACTCTCCAGCATCTGAAAGAGCTAGAGGCTAACTTAAACACTGAAGTTTATGACTCTCAATCAGGAATTAAAACCCAGAAGGCTCAGACCATTCAGAGTCTGGAAAAATTAGAAACAGAGGCTAAAACTCAACTTTATGATTTACAGTCGGACATTCAAAATCGAAAAGATATAATCCTTCAAAATCTGGACAAATTGGAAACAACCTTGGCTGCTCAGCTGTCTGAGGTCGAATCTGATGCTCAAACCGAGAAGGATAAGATTCTACAACAACTAGCAGAGATTTCCCCAACATCCATTGCAGAAGCTGCTCTGTCTGAAGTGCTGCAAAACACTCAAACTCTGACAGAACAATTAGAACGCCTCAAATCGAACCATCCTAAGTTGTTCTTGAATCCAGATGACTATGTGAATCAGGGCAATACTCTATTCTCTCAAGGGCAGTATCAAGATGCGATCGCTTCCTACGATCAAGTTCTTGACCTTCAACCGAATAACCCTGATATTTGGTACCAGCGAGGTATGGCATTATGGGAACTACAGCAGTATCAAGATGCGATCGCTTCCTATGACAAAGTAATTGAAATCAAGCCAGATGACCCAGATAGCTGGTATCAAAGAGGCCTGGCTTTAATGGAACTGCGGCGGTATGAAGGAGCAGTGGTTGCTTTTAATAAGGTGGTTAAATTCAAACCAGACCACTACAAAGCCTGGTTAAACCGGGGCATGACCCTAAGACGGTTGAGACGCTACGAAGATGCGATCGCTTCCTATGACAAAGCCCTAGAAATTCAGCCAAATTATCATCAAGCTTGGGTTGACCGAGGAGTCGCACTGGGAATGCTACAAAAGCATGAAGAGGCCTTTGGCTCCTTCGACCAAGCTGTTCAAGTTCAGCCAGATAATA
>NZ_JAAHGN010000374.1:0-6633 GCF_010672485.1 Moorena sp. SIO2C4
ATCTCATTTTTGCTGTTTGACACGGTGGTGCGTTACGGGGCGGGCTATCCAAACCCTGACTACGAGGCGAAAAATGAAGGCTCCCCTAACACACCCTACGCAAAATTTTCAAATATGAGATGCACCCTTTAGAATCTCTGCTCCCCTCACAGAGGTTCATAATTGGCTCAATTTTTGATAAGCTAGAGCCATTGGGAAAAATTTGTGAACAATCGACCACCTTCTCAGGAAAAGACACCTTTATTAGACGCTCTGCGAGCATCAGCCCAGAAGCCCCATGCAGCCTTTTATGCACCAGGACACAAACAAGGCAAGGGCATACCTGAGCCATTAGCGGATTTGTTGGGAAAATCAGTATTTCGGGCTGATTTGCCAGAATTACCGGAGTTAGATAATCTTTTTGCTCCAGAAGGGGTAATCCAAGAAGCCCAAGACCTAGCAGCAGCAGCCTTTGGTGCAAGCAAAACTTGGTTCCTGGTCAACGGTTCCACTTGTGGGGTGATGGCTGCTATAGTAGCCACCTGCTATACCGGGGAGAAAATCCTATTACCGCGCAATATCCACCAATCCGCGATCGCAGGATTAGTCTTGTGTGGTGCTATCCCCATCTTTATTAACCCCGAGTACGACCCATCCACTGACTTGGTTTATAGCATCACCCCAACTGCAGTTAACCAAGCCCTGACTGAACATCCGGACACCAAAGCAGTGATGATGGTGTATCCAACCTATCAAGGAATCTGTGGTGACATAAAAGCGATCGCAAAAATAGTTCACCACTATAATATTCCCCTACTGGTGGATGAAGCCCATGGACCTCACTTTGCCTTCCATCCCGATTTACCCCTAGATGCCCTATCAGCCGGAGCCGATTTAACCGTACAATCAACTCATAAAGTACTCGGTGCCATGACACAGGCATCGATGTTGCACATTCAGGGCAATCGCATTGATCCTCAGCGCTTGAGTAAAGCATTACAGCTAGTTCAATCCACCAGCCCCAGTTACTTACTACTTGCTTCCCTAGATGCAGCACGACAACAAATGGCACTCCATGGAGAACGACTCATGAATCGTACCTTGCAGCTAGCCCAGGATGCCAGAAGTAAAATCAGTCAAATTCCTGGATTATCAGTTTTAGAACCGATAAAACCCTTAAGATTCCAAGCCCTAGACCCAACTCGCTTAACCGTAAGAGTGACCGAATTAGGATTAAGCGGATTTGAAGCCGATGAAATTATTCATCAACAGCTTGGTGTCACAGCGGAGTTACCCACACTTCACCACTTAACCTTTATCATTAGCCTAGGCAATACCCAAACCGATATTCAGCAACTTGTACAAGCTTTCACCAAACTTGCCCAAAATAACGGCAATTCCTCCACCGAGCAACCTGCCTTATGTAACCTACAACCTGCAACCTGCAATCTCCAACCGTTACTCTCCCCCCGTGAAGCCTTCTTTGCTCCCACCCAAACCCTACCGGTAATCGAAACCATAAACCGGATCAGTGCAGAATTAATCTGTCCCTATCCACCAGGAATACCAGCCCTAATGCCAGGAGAACAAATCAAATCAACTACTATTGAATACCTCCAAAAAATCCTAACCTTAGGTGGTCAAATTACCGGTTGTAGCGACCCCAGCCTCCAAACCATAAAAGTTATTATTGACTAATGAGATTGCTGGCTTAATGGGAGTAGGGAGCGGTGCGACCCGTGGCGAATTTAATTACGGGTCAAGCGCACCGAGGGAGTAGGGAGTAGCGATGCAGAGAGGTATTGGGGGTTTACCCCCTTAATAAAGAGGTAATAAAATTGAATGTACCTCATAAGTATGATCAAGGCTATAATCTTCGTAAATAGTTATGGTTATTCCCTACAAAGGGATGCTAAGTTGTTATAAACTTGAGCTCCTATTTAGGATAAAAAATAAATTATCAAACTATCAAAACTAGACACAGTAATCGTTTTAGTCGATTAAACTTAAAAAATTAGCCTAACAGGTACCGAACAGGCATCTTTCTAATACTCTTTGTGTGTTCTCTACCTGAAGTGGTTAGTTTAATAAATCAAAATAACTACAGGAAAAAAAATACCCCGAAACCTAAATACCACAAATGTCATCCCCAATTTGGCCGTACATTACTCCTGGAATCCCAGATCACCTCTTTGAACGCCTACCCGGTATTCCCTTAAGTAAGCGAGAAGTCAGACTGCTGATCATTTCTGCCCTACGACTAGGAAGCCAAGACCGGTTGTGGGACATCGGTGCTGGAACCGGTACCATTCCTGTAGAAATTGGACTACTGTGTCCCAAAAGTGAGATTATTGCCGTAGAACGGGATGAAGAAGTAGCCAACCTGATTCGACACAATTGCGATCGCTTTAATGTCACCAACGTAGAAGTGATCGAAGGTAACGCCCCAGAATGTCTCAAAGATCTACCATTGAAACCCCACCGAGTTTGCCTTGAAGGAGGACGACCAATCAAAACTTTACTCAAAGAAGTCTGGCCCTACCTACAATCTCCAGGGAGGATAGTCGCAACCACCAACAATCTAGAAGGACTCTATTCCATATCAGAAGGCTTAGCAGAGTTACAGGCTCGCAATATCGAAGTGGTTCAGTCAGCCGTCAACCGCCTAGAGACACGGGGGAATTATCAAACATTTGCAGCAGTTAACCCCATTTTTATTCTTAGTGGAGAGAAGTTAGAGTAAGGAATAGACCCATTCAGGGAACAAAATTAACAATAATAAGATAAATAACCTGTTCTTCTGTCAGAACAGGAGTGTCAAAAAAAAACGTCATATGCCCTGGTTACGGATTTTTAGTGGAATAGTTGCGATCGCCCTGGCAATGGGGATGATCCTACTTGGGGGATGGTATTTTACCATCGGCTTCTGTGTCATTGTCTATTTAGGTCAGTTAGAACTTTTTCAACTAGTCAAAGCAAAAGGCATGGTGCCAGCAACCAAAAGCACCATGTTTGTGTCTCAGCTACTACTAATTACAGCTACCATTTCACCAACCCTGGCTGATGCGGTGTTTCCCATTGCTGGAACATTTATTTGTTTTTACTTACTCTTCCAACCCAAGATAGCAACCATTGCGGATATTGGGGCTTCCATATTGGGTTTACTCTATGGTGGTTATCTGCCCGGCTATTGGGTCCGTCTGCGAGTGGGTTTAACTGAAACCTCCTCCCTAGCTAGAGATGCTACAGTCGCTGCTACGAACCTACCCGGGAGTGAATACTGGTCTAATTTTTCGATTAATCTAAGTCACATACCTGCTGGGTTAAGTACAACTCTCCTAGCATTCAGCTGTATTTGGGCAGCAGATATCGGAGCTTACACCTTCGGCAAATTTTTTGGTCGCACTCGCCTTTCTATGATCAGTCCTAAAAAAACTGTGGAAGGCGCTATATTTGGCCTTGTCAGTAGTATTGCTGTAGGAATCGCAGGAGCTTGGTATCTGAATTGGCCGTGCTGGCAGTTGAGTGGCACGATGTTCGGAGTAATGATTGGTGTAGCTAGCCTCTTAGGAGACTTAACTGAGTCCTTAATGAAACGGGATGCTGGTGTAAAGGATTCCGGGCAATTAATTCCTGGTCATGGTGGCATTTTAGACCGAACAGACAGCTATGTGTTCACTGCCCCTTTGGTGTATTATTTTGTCACGCTATTACTACCACTGTTACCCAGCTCCCTGTAGTATTGTGTCAATGTCAGATTTTTTTTTAGTTTATTGATTGCAATAAGCAATATATTGATGTAATTAAAACGTTGCACTACCTTTGAGTAGATTAAAAATTTATAGCGGTTTCCAGCTCAGTAGAATACACGTTAGTCTCTGGTAAATTCCGAGTGCAATCACCGGCTGTATTCCATCGGAATAAAAACCTGAAAACCGCTATAAAAGTGCATTCTGGATTAGGTAGATGGTAGAAACCACACATGAGCAGATGGGAGGTAATGGTGCTACATATCAATGCAACTTGGGATAACTATCATGTCCGGATTATAATTAATGTAGGCAAAGACAGAACCAGAAAACGGTTTTTCGGTTCAAACCCAGCTTGGTGGTAATGACTAATCACTAATTACGCTAATAACTAATTACGATACTAATTAATTACGATGATTAGTGAGATGATTAGTGAGATGATTAGTTACTAGTGTGATTGTTTAGTTCGATCAGAGCCGAATGGGCTACTTCTAGGCTTAGGCGGACTTGTTGGATAGAAGACAAAGAGTGCCACTGTTCAGATTTAACTGAAGGGCTGACATTCATGGAGTCTGAGCTACTGCGCATGGCGTAAGCCCACGGACGAGCTAAAACCAATAGATCGTCTTCTGTCCAGTTTTGTAACAATGGCTTGACACAAAGCACAAGTTGCTCTGCTAAGGACAAGTTCTTGTCAACAACCTCTTGGGCTCTAGAAGCGATCGCTTCTAGCCATTCGGTAGGCATGCAAGAAGCACATCCGTTAGCTAAAGCTGCCTTCAACGAGTCAATGGTGGATTCGATGGTGGATTCGATGGTGGATTCGATGGTGGATTCGAGCGGTAATTCCCAACACTGATTTAGTCGCTCAAAAAAGGCAACAGAAGCCTGAGCAATTTCCTGATGATCTTGGATTTCGTCGAGGGAAAAACCTCCTTCTAGCTCAGCAAAATAAGCTTCTGCTTCTGGATGAGTTGGATCCCAAGGATAAAACTCCTCTTCTGGCTGTAATAGTAATTCTAGTAGTTCTTCTTGGATTTGAACCGAAGTATCCTCAAAATCTGATTGTTGATGTTCTTGATATTGAATAGCTTGGCTGTTCATAATGCCCCTCCTGTTTGGGTTAGTAGATGAAACCTGACATAAAATAGCTACATCAATTTTTGAGGAAGTTCCGCAACAGCTGAAAAAATAATCTGAACTTCTCAGCGCGTGTTTAATTGCCATGGCAACAGCACTTTCCAACTAAACTTATGTGTGATATTAGTTAGCTATTTAGAGAAGACTTTAGGTAGACAGCCACTAGTTGCCATTTGACTCTAACCAGTATCCTTGTGAAACTTCCATTGGTAACAGCATAGTTAACAGCATAAGCTGCACTTTATCCTCGGCAGGAGGATAGTCCGACTCAAGATTCTGGGGAGTCAATAATAAACTCAAAGATCTGACCACGAGGACCACCAAACTTAAGCTGAATACCAGACCTTAGCTTAACTTCCTGATGATGAACAGTTTTCCAACCATTATCGATTAATATTCTCGTCCCATTACGAGAAAAATCCCTCAAGAAGTAAGTTGGATCCGAGCCTTGGTCAGTGAAAGCATCACGGCAGATAATTTCAGCATGTTGCTTACTAACACAAACTTCGGGAATCACCAAATCGTTGTGAGATTGTAGGCGTCCCACTCGCATCAATCCACCTCGAATCGGCCAGACATGATCGGTTTTTCCAATTGAACGCAAAGATGCCGTTGGGGGCGGACTTTCAACCCAGCTTGAGGTGATGGTGGGCAGTTCTGTAATTCCTTCTCCCACCGGTTGGATTAACTCCCCTTCAAACTGAGGATGCATATAAAGGATAGGCAAGGTCCAGGCTGGTTGGTTAAACTTGTAAAGGGTCAACAGGTGCTGTCTCGCTACAGCTACAGCATGGTCTATGGGCATCCGCTCCGCCAAGGCTTGGGCGAATGCTTTAATAAAACTCACGGCTTCTTGGTCAGCAATGGAGTCCCGCATCCCCAAAACTGCTGGAACACCGTGGTGAATGAGCACCTCAGCTAAACTACTACGGGGAATGGTTTGGGAATTCACTTGGTCAGGTTTGGCACTCCAACAGGCATTGAATACAGCTAAGGCAACCTGGGTGCGGACCAGAACCTGAGCCAATTCCGTACCACTAATTTTCGCATCCGAGCGTAAAAATAGCAAACCTCCGTCTGGTGCGCTTTCACCATGACCAGCATAGAATAGGATGTTATAGGCACCGGTTTCCAGTGCTTTAATCAGTTCAGCTGGTGTCGGTTGTATGAGTTTTGAGACGTTGCAGGTAACTGGTGGAACCGATTGGTTCCTAGAAGTTTGAGCGGCTCTACCAGCTTGAAGGGCATTTACCAAGGTAGCCGCTTCTTTTTCGAGATCCAAATTGGTAGTCGAACCATTTAATTTTTGAACCTTCTCTCCTAGAACTAACAAAATATTGAGAGCCTGGTGGGAGCGCAGGGGTTCGAGGGCGTCTACATCACTAGTTGTGCGGCTAAACAGGATTTGCTGAGAAAGGGAAATTGCCTGTTTACCCGCCATGGGTTGCATAATTTCCCAGGGGAGGGGAATGAAATCTGGAGCGCGGACTTCCAAGCGCAGGCGAAGGGGTTTATTTTGTCCCAAGGCAATGCCTTGACTTCGTTCGAGGGCATTGCGAATTGAGCCTTGAAACAGCCACTGCCAGAGGTCAATGCCCAAACCTTGCATCAAACGACCACTGTAGCTAATCTCCGGAAATGAATAACTGCATAACTGGAACACGGAGTTTGGAGATACGGGATTTCATAGAAATCCAAAGGATAATAGGGAAGAACCCAGGAACATGGGATGTAGGAGATGCACCGGGAGTAGACTACGCAG
>NZ_JAAHGN010000375.1:0-6621 GCF_010672485.1 Moorena sp. SIO2C4
CATTTTGTAAGCATTCAGCCGTCAGCCGTCAGCCGTCAGCCGTCAGCCGTTGGCCTATTGCTGATAGCTGATAGCTGATAGCTGATAGCTGATAGCTGATAGCTGATAGCTGATAGCTGATAGCTGATAGCTGAATGCTTACGTCATTTTGAATTCAAAAATTGTCATTCCTTGAAAGTCCTTTATTAATTGGAAACTTTCTTTTGACCAATGACTAATAACTAATAACTAATAACTAATAGTCAACCAGGGTTATAACTGGTACATCAGGCAGTTGCTGACGTCCACCTAAATCCCGTAATTCGATGATAAAGCCAAGAGCTACCACTTGACCGCCTGCTTGTTCTACCAGGTTGACTGTAGCTGCTGCTGTTCCTCCAGTAGCAATTAAATCATCGATAATCACAACCTGGGAGTTAGGTGTGAAAGCATCTTGATGGACTTCCAACTTGTCTGTGCCGTATTCTAGGTCATACTCAGCCGAGTATACCGCTGCTGGTAGTTTACCCGGTTTGCGCACTGGGACAAACCCAGCCCCGAGTTGGTAAGCTATAGGTGGTCCAAATATAAAACCACGAGACTCCATACCCACGACATAATCAGCCCTTACTCCTGCTTCCTGAAATTTTTGAGCTAAGGTATCGATAGTGTAGCGTAGTCCTTCTGGATTGCTCAGGAGGGTAGTGATATCCCGAAATACAATCCCTGGTTTGGGAAAGTCAGGGATATCGCGAATCAGAGATTTTAAATCCATCAGTAGGTGAACTTAGTTATCAATGGGGTTTGACTCAAACTATAGCTTGCCATTCCCTTTCTGTAAAAGCGTACACTAGAAAGCTGAACCTTGTGTGATTCCTTGGAACAAATCTATTCAAAAGGTTTTCGCTGTAGGATAAGCGCTATTAGAGTGAATCTTTCGACGGACCGTAATGCTGACCAATAGTCCTGCTTCCCAGTCAAAGCCAATAATTTTAGATAGCCTACCTGATTTCAGGATTCCAGCTCAGGGCTGTCCACCACGAACTCGGCTGCATATTGACCTAATTTTACTAGCCATTGAAGCTCTCGAACTGGGAGGTTCTGAGGCGATGCTATTGGCGGCTAGAGAGCTGGAACTTCAGGACATTATTAAAAATCGTGTTGTCCTGTGGCGTATGCGCTCTACCAATCCCTGGCGGCGCTCTTACACACGACGTCCTCTAACTCCAGAGGAAGCTAAGGCTTTAGTGGTGATTGCTAGTCATATGGCACGGCGAATGACGGTTCTGATTAGGCAGTTGTTGACGGCTTATCAACAACTACTGGAAAAGCAGGTGCCTCTAGAACAACATTTTCGCTTATCTAAGTATTTGGAAAGGTTCCAGGCTCATTTTCGCAGCCGGATGAATCCCCGTCGCTCTAAAGTGGCTGCCTATAACTCTCAAGAAAAGTTGAATGAACTCGCAATTTCTCTATTGAGTCAGCTTCTGTTCTGTACAGGCACTTCTGGAAGGCAAAGATTATGGACTAGTCTGTTTGATGGGGAATTGCCTTGAATGTTGGCGTTTCTGACTATAGCCATGCCATCAAGTATCAAGTATAGTCAGCTGATTGACAAATTACCCATTATCAATTATCAATTATCCATTATCGATTACCCATTATCCATTACCAATTACCCATTCCCTCAATGCTAGTCTAAGAGGTTGAAGGGGATTTTTCAGCAGGAACAGCCGATGACAATTCGACGCCAGTACAGTCTTCCCAACTGTACCCTAATCCTGGAGGGTTGGAGTAATAGTACCACAGGGGATGGGTTACAGCCAGATGCCCGACCATTGCTGACAACTCTAAGTAATGCGGAATGCTATGTAGGGGCTATGGACAAACCCCTCAGCGGTGGGCGGGATTTTTTTGAGGACTTGGTAAATAGTGTAAGCCGCTATGCTCAGGAATTTTTGTCTAAAGTGCCTCACCCCCAACCCCATGCTGAGAAACCAGCTAAGGTGCATCTGCAGAAAGTCGAGGACAAGAATTTGCATCGACTGATACTGCTAGATACTGCTGAGTCAGGAGCAATGACTAACTCAGGCAAACCTCTCCATGTAGATTTGAACACAGTGCAGTTGTTTGACTTGGTGGAGGCGATTGACCAGTTTTTGGCTGATGGACGAACCCTACCAGATATTAGTGTTTCGTTGCAGCCTGTTTCTAAGCACTATCGCCAAGCTGAAAAACCAGTAACCGAGCGTACTGGACCTGCTGCACTGGGAATGGCAAGTTTGGCTCTAGCTGCGATCGCATTTTTCTTTGTACCGATTCCAGAAGTACGGGAACCCGAACCTTCCCGAACAGGGGAAAATACTAATGAAACCACCACCCCAACTGGGGAGAGTGACCCTCAGGCAACACCAACACCAACACCAAAGGGAACACCACTCTCCATCGACGAGCTAGAAAAAGTGCTCACAACTGCACCAGAAATTACTGATCCCACAGAGTTGCGCTATATACAAAGAAGCCTGCAAAAGCGAATTTTTCGAGCTTGGGGGAACCGGCAACAGTTTGCTGGGAATTTAAAATACCAGGTTAGTGTTGGCAGAGATGGTGCGATTTTAGGCTACAAACCCGTTAATGGCACACCCTTGGATGGGGCAGAGCAAACCCCCCTGCCTGAATTGCTCTACACCAAGACTACAGACAATATTGCTACCCAAGAACCTATTGCTCAGTTCCAGGTGTTATTTAAACCAGGGGAAAACGAAGGGATTCTCGAAATCAGTCCTTGGGATGGTTATATGGGTAAGATTACCCTAGGTCCAGAAATTACTGACATCGCTGTCATTAATGATTTGAAAGACAAAGTGTCTCAGCCAATTCGTGACAGTTGGAATAAAACCTCCAGCTATCCTCAAGATTTAACTTATCGAGTAGCTGTGACTGAAGAGGGTATCATTGCTGATTATGAAGCAATTGATAAAGAGTCTTGGGATTACTCCCAAGAAACTCCTTTAGAACGCCTAATGAAGCCAGCAGCAGCTGGAATTGGTAGCGAAGGGACTGGGTTAGTACCCCAGAAGCCCCTTGCTCATTTCCGAGTAGTCTTTAAAAATAATGGCGAGTTAGACGTTAGTCCCTACAGGAGCAACGAATAATTTACTGTGGCAAATTGAACAAAATCTCTCCCTAACCCCACCTATAATAGGTAGGGTTAGGGAGACCAAACAAAAAACACTACCTTTTCTTATTCTTTTGGCAATTCTAGATTAATGATATTGGTGTTAAGCTATATTAATAGAATATATAGCGTTTGGAGCTCGATTGTAAACACACGAATTACCAAAAAATGCCAAAGGAATCTCCCCTAAACCCTGGCTCGGAAGGGGGGCAGGTAAAAGCCAAGAGGGGAAATATCTTCTCAGTTTTATTGCCAAAAAAAAGACCATACAGGTTTACATCTCAAATACAAACGCACTTAGCTGATAGCTGATAGCTTTAGTTTTTATAGTTTTTCGGGTTTCGGTTTTAAGCTCATGCCGTCAGAATAGCGTATTTCAAGATTTTTTCAACCGGCCCTCACCTGAATTATTACCCTTTTTTCAATTCGTTTTTCCGAAAAATGCAGAATTTTTGCGTCCGCTCTTGCCCAACCAAGGAAAACCCTGCGGTTTCGAACAAGCTAAGATACTCTTTTTCATCGAAAAATATTAATCGCATTTGTTGTTGAGAAAGGATCTTGCCATTTGCTGAAAATGTATAAGTCTTCTGTAATGATTGTTCTCCAAAGTCGGTTTTTTGCGTATACACGATCCCATCTTTGATTGGCATTTCAGAATTGGTATGATCCCCTTGAATCGACATACATAAAATACCATCCTTATCTAAAATATCATACAGTTTTTTCAGGGATTTCATCTGCACATCTTTGTTAGGGCAATAACTATACAGCCGATATTGTTGTTCTTGCTCTCTGTAGGAGAAACAGAAAACTCCCCCAGTCGAAATAACAGCCTCAAAAGTCTCGCTGGTTTCATAATCTTCAATACTTGCACATACGAGCCTCACCGAATTATCCTTGAGTCTTTTTTCTGCTTGTGTAAGCATCGCAGGCGAGAAATCAATACCTGTAATATTATAATTCTCCAATAACAACATCTGCTCCGTTAATAAGCCGCTTCCCACCCCCATATCCAGAATTTTTCTTCTTTCACCCAAAATTTTCTGCAATGATGTGGCATAACCCTTATGGTCATAATAGCCAGATGTCATCAAGTTATCATAATACTTGGCGAGTTCTGTGTATGTATTGTCCACAGACACCAAATCAGAAGATTCTTGTTTTCCCATAAAAATCATGCCTCTTTGAATTTATATATAATAATATCATTTAGGTGGGGATAAATAAACCTTAAAACTCATAATCAAAAAATAAACCTGAAAGCTTTTATTCAAGGGGTTTTCACGATTTGAATCTCAATTCATAACACCTGAAAACCGTTTATAATCACCCCCTTAGTGGGCAGGTATGTCAATGGGTTAAAAGGGAGGTGGGGTGCTGGGGAGAGTTTTTTTTAGGTTAAAAATACCTAAGGTGCGCTTGATCCATTAAGAATTAAATTCGCCACGGTTCCCATTTTTATTAATAAAAATTACCCCACGGTGCGCGTTCAGCACCGCTATCTCCCTATCTCCCGTTTCTCTCCACCTCCTATCCAAACGAATAATTTTTAGTGGCCAATTTAATCTTGGCTGATACCCAGTTGCGTTATTGGTTGACTGTTAACCATTGCTTGTATCTAGTCAACACTCAACACTCAATACAACTTTTTAAAATTAAAATCCCCCCGGGAGCAGGGGGGATTTTCAACGAAACATACTGCTGACAGAAGAGTCTTCATGAATACGCCAGATGGTTTCACCCAATAAGTTAGCCACTGAAAGCACTGTCAACTGTGGAAACTGTTTCGCTTCCGGAAGTGGAATAGTATTGGTAACAATTACTTCTTCAAACACCCCACTAGAGAGGCGCTCTACAGATGGTGGCGAAAACACGGCATGGGTTGCACAAGCGTAGACTTGACGAGCACCCTCTTGACGCAGTACTTTGGCCGCTTCACAAATCGTGCCAGCAGTGTCAATCATATCATCCACCAACACCGCAGTTTTACCCTTCACATCCCCAATCACATTCATGACTTGAGCGATATTGTGAGCTTGCCTGCGCTTGTCGATAATGGCAAGGGGGGCATCATATAGCTTTTTGGCAAACGCTCTGGCTCTAGCCACACCACCAACGTCCGGCGAAACTACTACCAGATCGGTTAGTTCCTTAGAAGCCAGGTATTGTCGTAATACTGGTAAACCGTAGACATGGTCGCAGGGGATATCGAAATAACCTTGAATTTGAGCGGAGTGCAAATCCATTGCCAAAATCCGATTAGCACCAGCTTCAGTAATCAGGTTAGCCACCAGTTTCGCTGTAATGGACTCACGCCCCGCCGTTTTACGGTCTGCTCGAGCATAACCATAGTAAGGAATCACAGCAGTAACTTGCCGTGCTGAGGCTCGACGGCAAGCATCGATCATAATGAGTAACTCCATCAGGTAATCATTCACCGGATAGCAAGTCGGTTGAATCAGGTAAACATCACACCCCCTGATGGATTCTTGAATTTGGACATAGAGCTCCCCATCAGCAAATCGTTTCCGTACCATCGGTCCCAAGTCGATGCCTAGATAGCGTGCCACTTCCTGAGAAAGGGAAACATTTGCCGAACCAGAAAATAGTCTTAAACGATTGTTATCGGCTATCTGGGGCAGAATAGGTTGAAGCTCTAAAGTAACTGAACTGCTCACAGCAAACCCTCGAAGCTTATTTCAACGCGATCTTAACATTCTAAGAATATCCTTTTTATAATAATTTTTATAATTATTTATTTAAATTTGATTAATATTTTATTAATTTTTATAGCATTTAACTCATACAGTACTTTCCGCAAGACACAATATATTGCAATCCGATCTGATTCGTGAAAGAAATGGGCTGCTTTAAGGCAGGAGGCAGGAGGCAGGAGGCAGGAGGCAGGAGGCAGGAGGCAGGAGGCAGATGGCAGAATGTAAGGGAAAAGGATCGAGTTTTTAAAAATTTCAGTGATTTTACAAATGATTTAGGATTGCTATATAGTGTAGTGTGATCAAACTAAGGTCATAAATCAAGAATTTTTTTTAAGTTTCTTAGTCAAATCCGAAAATAAACTATTGTCCCTAATTTGATGTTCAACTGTACATCTATTCAATTAAGGTAGTTATTTGAGATAATTCCACAGGAAAATAAGATAGCAATGAACATGTCGTGATGTTATAATAAACCAGAAAAACCTATATAAGCAGGTGCACAAAATTAATTGCACATTTACCGAAAATCAAAGCCATGCAATGTAAGGGTTACAGAGATCCAGAGTAGGTAATTAATTTTGTTTAGGTGCTTAGCAGTTGTGATATTGATTAACTACACAGGATTTTTTCCCTATTCCCTATTTCCTATTCCAAATTCCCTACAGGACTTACGCAATAACTATACTTGTAGGGTATAGCTTCTGACTCTACACCATAAGCGGGTTTGGAGTCCAGTCTTGGGTAAGC
>NZ_JAAHGN010000376.1:0-6590 GCF_010672485.1 Moorena sp. SIO2C4
TGGCTCTTCCGTACTTGTTATGCTAAATTAACACTTTGCCAAAGGGACTGAGGCCGTAGGCCACGCGGGGCGCGTTCGGAGCAGGGACTTCGGAGCAGGAGGAAGAGGCAGCTATATGGGAAAAATTTATGGTTAAATAGCCTCATAACCCTTACACAGTAAGCTTTTCGGGGGGGGTAAACTATAAATTTAGCATAGTAGGTACTGAAGAACCTCAAGTTTTTAGGGGCAAGATGAGTCAAGAAATTTACCGCGATTGGCGCAGTCGTTTGACTCCAATGGTTTGGCTCGAATTAGGGTTATGTTGCGATCGCAACAGAAGTCTTTACACTTACCAGAGCCGATCCGGATCAGTATGCTACTCTGGTAAACGGTGACTACATTAAAACTTCCGATACCCAGAAGCCAGAAGATTTTGACGAAACTTTCATTGATGAAGAGGCGAGTTCAAGTTAAACCCAATTCTAAACATCAAAAGATAGAAGACTCAGACGATGGGACACTCAAGGTGCATTTGAAGTCACCACCTGTAGATGGCAAGGCCAATCAGGAGTTAATTGAGTTGCTGGCTCAAAGGTTTAAAGTACCAAAGTCTCGTATCCAAATTAAGTCAGGTTTATCCTCAAGGAATAAATTGATTGAAATCAACACCAATGCCTAGCTAGCTGCAATAGGTCACCCATGACCAATACCGTCAGGATTAGCCCAAATGTAACTTAAATCCCTGGAATTGGAGGATTTAGCCGAAAATACAACCATCCAAAATCCAAAAATCCCAGTTGATAGCCTTCGTGCTAAGCACGGAGCTAGAGTCCAAACAGAGCCAGACTGACAAGCAATCGGATATGCTTAGTTTTGGTGTATTAGTATCTTATCGAAACAACACAAGTGTCAATCTCTTCATCTACTGCCCCACAAGTCAGCACACTTCAGAAAACTGTAGTTACTATCGTTATCGCCATGTCCCCTGTGGGAGTAATCGCTGCGATAGTAGTTATGTTCCTTGAGAAACTGAACGTCCAGCCTCTCGATATTGGTCTTTTTCTCGGGATGTACATCCTGAATTTCATCGGGATTACCGTCGGGTATCACAGGCTTTTTAGCCATCGTGCCTTTCATACTGGACCCTTTATAAGGGCATTCTTAGCCATTGCTGGATGTATGGCAGCTCAAGGACCAGTCACTAGCTGGGTTCACCATCATCGCTGCCATCATATTTACTCTGACCAAGACGGAGACACTCACTCACCCCATCTTCACCAGGGAGGATTTTGGGGATTTATCCAAGGGTTTTGGCATTCCCATATTGCTTGGATTGTGAATGTGGATTGGCAGCCTCCCTATAAGTATGCTCCTGACCTAATCAAGGACAAGCTGATCCGAAGAATAGACAACCTCTACGTCTTTTGGGTATTGCTGTCCCTGTTAATTCCTGGTTTCCTGGGTGGAGTCTTGACTGGTTCTGTCTCAGGAGTCTTAGGTGGTTTAATCTGGGGCGGAGCATTTCGGATTTTTCTGGTTCGTCAAATCACCTTTTGTGTCAACTCAGTTTGCCACCTGTGGGGAAACGAGCTGTTTACTACCTCTGATATGAGCAAGAACAATCCTATCGTCGCCATCTTGACCCTTGGTGAAGGGTGGCACAATAATCACCATGCTTTTCCCAACTCAGCAAGATTTGGACATTATTGGTGGCAACTTGACCTGGGTTGGTTCTTCATCCTGCTGCTTCAGCGCTTAGGACTGGCCTGGAATGTCAAATTACCATCCTCAGACCAACTGCAACCTAGAAACATCTAATCCCAGGATTAAGAATTTCAGGTGAACTACCTTTCGCTGCGCACGCCCCTCGCGAGGGGCTTTCTAATTCACGGGGTACTGTCTTGTAGACACTTGATAGATAATCTCTCTAGATGTTCCCTCCCCCTGTTAAACTAGAAAAGGCTATGTTGCTCAAAGCTAAGGTTTTAAAGCCTTGGAATTCAAGACCAAGCTGCGCTATGGTCGTGGCTAGGATGTCAAATCCAGGAGAAAAACATTCGTGCTAACACTGGGCGTAAATATCGACCATATTGCCACAATTCGTCAGGCACGGCGCACTGTAGAACCTGACCCAGTGGCAGCAGCGGTGTTGGCAGAGCTTGCTGGTGCGGATGGCATCACCGCACATCTAAGAGAGGATCGACGTCACATTCAAAATAGGGACATTGCTCTGTTAAGACAAACGGTGCGAACTCATCTGAATTTGGAAATGGCACCTACCGATGAAATGGTAGCGATCGCTCTAGATGTCAAACCCGATTACGTTACCCTCGTACCAGAAAAACGAGAAGAAGTGACTACCGAGGGAGGGCTAGATGTAGCAGGGCAAATGCCTCGCCTTACTGAGGTTGTAGCCCAGTTACAGAACACTGGCATTCCCGTTAGCTTATTTATAGACGCTGATCCCGCCCAAATCGATGCTTCTGCTAAAACAAAAGCTAAATTTATTGAGCTCCACACGGGGAGTTATGCAGAAGCTACTGATGAAGTCAGTCAGGCTAAAGAATTAAAAGTTTTGGCCTCCGGATGCCAACAAGCGATTGCTGCTGGCTTACGAGTCAATGCTGGTCATGGTCTTACCTACTGGAATGTTTACCCGGTTGCTTGTATCGAAGGTATGGAAGAACTCAATATTGGTCATAGCATCATTGCTCGGGCATCTCTGGTGGGTATAGAACGGGCGGTCAGAGAAATGAAACAAGCGATGCAAGGTAAATTTTGAGCTTTCCTCAGTAACTGAAACTATGCAAACTTACTACTACGTTTTAGCCAGTCAACAATTCCTTGAAGAAGAACCATTGGAGGAAGTACTTCGGGAACGTACCAGGCACTACCATGAACAGGAAAAAGAAATAGACTTTTGGTTAGTCAACCAGCCAGCATTCTTGGAAAGTTCCCAAATGTCCCAGGTCAAGCAGGAATGTCCGCAACCAGCAACGGCGATAATTTCTACTAATCCTAAGTTCATCACCTGGTTAAAGCTGCGCCTAGAATTTGTCAAAACTGGTGAATTTCAGGCACCATCAGATAGTATACCTGACCCTCTAGCGTCTCTGGCATCAGTTTGATGGTTAGTTTTTTGCTTCCAAGACAGTGGCTATGGGTCTACTTTCTAATCATCTATGACCAGGGAAACAATACAGTTTATTTTACAAATTTTATCGATAGCACTGGCTGCTTTAGCTGGTGTCTTTGATTCGGTTTATGCTCAACCAATAACTCCTCAATGCCAACCACCACAAAACGGTGAGTACATTTTGTTAGTGCTTAGCCGAACTAGGAAAAATCACGAACAAATTCAACGAATTTTACCCAACACTGCAAAAACTAATTTTTGTCAATATTTGGAAGACATAGTAACTCGCGTTGGGGGTTTCAGAGGGATTAACGATGCTAAAGATTGGGCACGCTATCTGGATCAGGTAGTTGGATACTCAGCTTTTGTAGTTCAATCTCCACCGTCAAGCCAGCCTAATACTATACAGACTGCTACTATACAAGGTTATACTCCTCAGGGATTGGGTGATGGTTATGCAGTTCTGGTGGACTACTTCAATCAACCAGAAGTGGCATCCCGACTAGAGCAACTACTGGGCGTCAATGTTGGCTTGGTTTCTTATGCTCAGCGACCTTACTTACTGACAGTACACACAACTAGTGAAACCCAAGCTAACTCAATCTTAAGGCGACTGAGCGCAGGGGGGTTTTGGGCAATGGTTGTTGATAGTCGCCGAGTTACCCTACTAAAACGTAAGGTGGTTCGCTTTTAACTAGTTCCGCTTGAACTAGTTAATGGCAAATTACTAATTAACATGATTAATAAGCCGTTGCTGCTATACAAGAAATAGCGATACCTAACACCAAACCAACAAGCACCTGAAAGGGTGTATGACCTAATAATTCCTTAAGGCGGTCTTCTTTCAACTCTTTGTCTTCGCTAAAAAACTGATCGATAATTTGGTTGAGAATTCGAGCTTGCTTACCGGCAGCTTGCCTGACACCAGCAGCATCATACATGACTATGATGGCAAACACTAAAGCGATCGCAAATTCTGGAGAAGCCCATCCCACCGTTTGTCCTACACCAAATGCTAAGGCAGTGACGAATGCTGAGTGAGAACTAGGCATTCCACCAGCAGTCACCAGTATCCGAAGATTAAGTTTGCGATTTTTGGTTAGATCAACCAAAAATTTAAATAGTTGAGCCACCAGACAAGCGATGAGCGCAACCAGCAACACCTGGTTGTTTAGGATGTCGCTAAAGTCCTGCATAATTATTTACTTTAAATTGGTCATTGGTCATCGGTAACTCAGCATTGGGGAAACGATTAAGGATGAAGGATCAAGTATGAAGTTATGAAGTATGTTCCCCCGATAGCGTCCCTTCTAGGGTATAATTAAGGATGAAGTATATTTGTTTTTGGTGTTCCTGTAGGCTAGGATTAAAGACTTCATCCTTTAACTTTCGTTGGCCTTACCCCAATACCAAGTACCTTAATGAGTGCGATTCACAATAAAGTCAGCGATCGCAATCAGGGGTTGAGCCTTTTCCCCAAAGGATTCAATTTGAGCTTTTGCCTCATTCACCAGCTCCTGGGCTTTGGCTTTTGATGCCTCTAGCCCCCATAGGCTAGGATAAGTAGCCTTTTGTGCTTTAATATCCTTACCTGCTGTTTTACCTAGTTCCTCCTGGGTAGCAGTTATATCTAGGATGTCATCGACAATTTGAAATGCTAAACCAATATTTTGGGCATATTTGGATAGCCTTTGTAAGTTAGCTGCCGTTGCCCCTGCCAATATTCCACCACAAACTACACAGGCTTCTAGCAAAGCACCAGTTTTATGAGTATGGATAAAGGAGAGGGTTTCTTCTTTAATATCCGACTTACCTTCTGATTCGAGATCAAGCACTTGACCCCCAACCAATCCCGATGCTCCGACTGCTTTAGCCAACCAAGCAACTACCTGCAAAACTTGGGGAGCTGGTACATTTTTAGTTTGAGCCGCCGCATATTCAAATGCATAAGCTAATAAACCATCACCTGCGAGGATGGCAATGTCCTCACCAAATACTTTGTGGTTAGTTAGTTTACCCCGACGGTAATCGTCATTGTCCATTGCTGGTAGGTCATCATGAATCAATGACATGGTATGGATCATTTCCAGAGCGCAGGAGGTTGGCATTGCCATCTCCACCGTGCCACCCATCAGCTCACAGGTAGCTAGGCACAGAATCGGGCGCAAGCGTTTACCTCCAGCCAACAGAGAATAGCGCATTGCCTCGTAAATTTTGTCCGGCTCCATTCGGGGCAGAGCCTGGTCTAAAGCTGACTCAATTAGAGCCTTTCGCTCTTTTAAGTAAGTTAGTAAGTCTAAACTTGGGGATTCCCTCTTGGGGGTAGGTCGCCCCTCCGTCGCTACCATGCCTTGATTCCTTGATTATCTGATTCCTCTAACAATTTTACGGGGCTGGGGGTCTTCTTGAAACTACCTTGTCTAATTCTCCTACTTCTCGTTTGATGAACAAAACTCTTTACTGATGCTAATTAGGATTGTCGAGTTTTGAAATTTATGAAATTTATCAGTAGCGCTAAACTAGAGTCTAACCCTCTCAAACCCAACATTTAATATGTTCGTAAAACTTACAACACAGATTTATAATAGTTTTATATTTTATAGCTTTCAGTCTTCTTAATTAGTTCTTTTGTTGACCAGGCCTGCTGTGACATGAAATTATTTTAATCATAAACAACGGTTTGATTGATTGTTGTCAATCTTCACGAGAGCAAAACTGTTCAAGAATACCTCTTTGTATAACTAAGGATCGTATTATTTAGTAGCATAGCCACTGTCATCGGTCCGACGCCACCAGGGACAGGGGTAATATATCGGGCTATTTCCTGAACAGAGTCAAAGTGGACATCTCCCAGAAGACGAGATTTTTCTTGTTGATCACTAACGCGATTGATACCAACATCAATTACGACAGCACCTGGTTTTACCATGTCACTGGTAATCAGTTGAGGTCGTCCCACAGCTGCTACCAAAATATCAGCGCGACGTGTCAGCTCCCCCAGATCTTGGGTGCGCGAATGAGCAATTGTTACTGTAGCGTTGGCTTCTAGTAGCATCAGTGCTAGGGGTTTACCTACTAAAATACTACGTCCTACCACTACTGTCTTTTGACCAGACAAATTAATCTGGTACTCTTGCAACAGGCGCATTATCCCTGCTGGTGTACAGCTACGTAAACCAGGGTCTCCCCGCAGCAGACGACCTAGATTAACAGGGTGTAATCCATCAGCATCTTTATCCGGATGGATTTGGTGCAGTAATGAAACAGCATCTAGGTGGTCGGGTAAGGGCAGCTGGAGCAGAATTCCATCTACACGCTGATCTTGATTGAGCGAGTTAATGGTTTCCTCGAGTTCTGTTTGGGAGGTGTTACTGGGAAAATGACGACCAAATGAAGCAATGCCCACCTTAGCACAGGCACGTTCCTTATTACGAACATAGGCAGCGCTAGCAGGGTTGTCACCTACCATCAA
>NZ_JAAHGN010000377.1:0-6588 GCF_010672485.1 Moorena sp. SIO2C4
GGGGCATAGACTTTAGAGGTCAATCGCTTCGCTCCAATTCAAAATTATCAATTCAAAATTAAAAAATATCCCACTAATTAATTCGGGGCTTGAAACAGCGCTGCATCGCTACTCCCTACTCCCTAATCCCTATTCCCTATTCCCTTTTCCCTACTTCCTGTTCCCTTTTCCCTGTTCCCCGTTCCCTTTACTATTGAGTTGATCCTTCACCTGCTCACGCAGTTCCTGAAACCAATTATTAAGGCGATCGGGCTGGATAGGTGGAGTGGGCGGAACTTTGCCAAGCTCCTTTCTTTGTTTCTCAAATTTTCTGAATTCATCCCTAATTGTAAGCCGTGCCTTGAACCAATTTCTGATAATTTTATCAACATTTTTTGGTGGGTTACTCTGCAAATCTGCTAAGGTCTGATCTAAGTCCTGTAAGTCTTCCATAGAAAACACTTCCGGTTTGGTGTCCAGGAATTCGGGAAATACTATAATTTGAGGGTCAGAAATCATAATGTTACTCTCCAATTACACAGAATGCTGCCCAATAGTAGGGGTTTTGGAACGGTTGTTCATCGGGGTTAAACCAATCCAGTGCTTGTTCAATCTTTTTCATCAAAGAGTTGTCTAGGGGTAACTGCCTACTCCAGGCTAGCAACTGAGACTGGGTGCTATCCCGCAGCCAGAATTGCGATTTATTCAGGGCAACTGCTAAAGCCATTTGCTGTCGTAGATTCTGATAAAATTTAATCATCAACAACGCTGTCGATAAATCGTTTACCTTCCACAAGCTACTAACCACTGCTGGACTTCCGGCAACTAGGAAACCACTGGGTAACCCAATGTATTCATCGCTGGTGTTAGTGTAATCAATCAATCCCGTTTCACAAGCGGAAAGAGTGACCAAACGACATTGTTCTAATTGTAGGCCAAAAACTTCTTCTATGGTCAGACACTTATCTAGGTCAAATACTTCCTCTTCACTTATCCGTAAATAGCGCTCCGAATTTGGTTCAGCAGATGCCGGTTTGTGGGCATTGGCCAGGATTAGAGCCGACTTACGGGGTTCTTGGTAATTAAAGTAACCGTGACAGCTAAAATGGGCACAGTGGAATGTGTTGAGAGCTTTGCTATCGAGAGCGGCTTTGGTAGCAGCCTTTTCCACAAGAACCTCTGTATCTGGTGGTGGATTGAAGTAGCTTTTGATTACGTCTACTTCGATAGTAGTGTAAACTAAATCAGCACTGGGATTTTGAACCGCAAACAGGTGGGTAAAATCTTTTGGGCGTTTTCTGGTTTTGGCAAGTTGCAGTAGTTGACAGCTAGGGGCGTAACTTACCCCTGCTGGAAACCGATCCATCAGAATTTCAGATTTACCTTCTCTGTGCTTACTGGTAATTGGTAAAGCATGAATGGGCAACAAATGTAAATACCGATGGGGGATTAAAATTAAGCGATCGCACTTTTCTGGAATCTGCTTAATGATGTCATTAATGGATAGAATATCAGCTAGCTCATCTAGGCGGTTACTCAGGTCGTTTTGCCAATCAGATTTTTCGGTGTCGTAGCTTTCGAGATATTCATCTACCCAATTTCCCAATTTGTCTAAGTCTTGGGGCTGAGATTGCCAAACTATGGGCTGTTGAGTTTCACTGGTAAAGATAAAAGTGAGCAGCTTATCCCATGTAATGTAAAACTCTACAATAGCAGTGTGGTCATCCAGTTTCTGCTGAAATTGTTTAAAGTTAAAGCTAGAACCGATCGGTAAATAGTGGTCTTGTAAATTATTGCGCTGCTGTCGCCACTTTTGGAGATGTTGTGCCAGGGCGGTGGGATTGTCAGCTTTGCCATTCTGGATTTGATATTGACCTATGGCTATTTCATCCCTGTATTGTTCTAGTTGAGTAACAACATCTACAGGAAAGATCGTTTTCAGGTCACGGCTGAGAATCTCTTCAACTAAATTGCGGGTTTTGCTCCGTTCAACATATTCAATGGCTGCGGTGATATTAGTTAAGTCTAGGCAGACTTCCACCATAGCTCGATAGCTTCTGTTGTACCTTTCAGCTAGTTTAGTCTTGTATTCTTCTACTCCAGAACCAGAAATAATTTCATCTCGCAGGAATTCCACTGTTTTAATGGCAGCATCAAAAGCCTGGTAAGCTTCCGGGAAATTTTGAGCATCTCGGCAAACCAAACCAAGGTTATTGTTAGTATCTAGATAATCTTGGGGAAAAGCTTGACGGGTGCGTACTTCTAAAGCCAATTGGTAGCAAGCGATCGCATCTTCTAGGTTTTGTGCTTTATCCCCTGTGATTCTTTCAGAGTAAGCATTTCCGAGATTGTTTTGAGTCATTGCCCATTCATAGGGAAAAGCTTCACGGGTGTGTACTTCTAAAGCGGATTGGTAGCATGCGATGGCATCTTCTAGGTTTTGTGCTTTATCCCCTGTGATTCTTTCAGAGTAAGCATTTCCGAGATTGTTTTGAGTCAATGCCCATTCAATAGGAAAAGCTTGACGGGTGAAAACTGATAAAGCCAATTGGAAGCAAGCGATTGACCGTAGGTCACGCTACGCGAACGCATCTTCGAGGTTTTGTGCTTTATCCCCTGTGATTCTGTATAAGTAAGCATTTCCGAGATTGTTTTGAGTCGATGCCCAATCAATAGGAAAAGCTTCACGGGTGCGTACTTCTAAAGCCAATTTGTAGCAAGCGATTGACCGTAGGTCACGCTACGCGAACGCATCTTCGAGGTTTTGTGCTTTATCCCCTGTGATTCGGTCATAGTAAGCAAGACCGAGATTGTTTTGAGTCATTGCCCAATCAATGGGAAAAGCTTGACGGGTGCGTACTTCTAAAGCCAATTGGTAGCAAGCGATTGACCGTAGGTCACGCTACGCGAACGCATCTTCTAGGTTTTGTGATTTATCCCCTGTGATTCTGTATAAGTAAGCATTTCCGAGATTGTTTTGAGTCATTGCCCAATCAATGGGAAAAGCTTGACGGGTGCTTACTTCTAAAGCCAATTGGTAGCAAGCGATTGACCGTAGGTCACGCTACGCGAACGCATCTTCTAGGTTTTGTGATTTATCCCCTGTGATTCTTTCAGAGTAAGCAAGACCGAGATTGTTTTGAGTGGATGCCCAATCAATAGGAAAAGCTTCACGGGTGCGTACTTCTAAAGCCAATTTGTAGCAAGCGATCGCATCTTCTAGGTTTTGTGATTTTTCCCCTATAATTCTGTTATTGTAAGCAAGACCGAGATTGTTTTGAATCGATGCCCAATCAATAGGAAAAGCTTCACGAGTGCGTACTTCTAAAGCCAATTGGTAGCAAGCGATCGCATCTTCTAGGTTTTGTGCTTTCTCCCCTGTGATTCGGTCATAGTAAGCAAGACCGAGATTATTTTGTAACGTTGCCCAATTTTCGGGAAATGCTTCACAGGTGAAAACAGTTAGTATGACTTCATAGCCAGTGATGGCAATTTCGATATTGCTGGCTTTGTCACCCAAGGGGAATTCCTGAATTAGATCGCTGAAAGTGCCAATAACTGCTGCTAGGTATCCCGCTTGATATGCTTCCGCTTCCGCCAGCCTAGTTGTTGCTACAACCCGCAATAGTTCTGCTAATCTATCATTAAGTTTATCTATATTTGCTTTCAGTAATGGGTAAACTACTTGCTGATCACCCCCACTCTCTGCGGTTGCTTGTAGTACCTGTAATAGAAAATCAAGTTGGGCATCATATGTATTGTCAGGCATTGCCATCAACTGCTGTTCAATATTTATTGAATTATAGCAATTCTACGACTTGTGAGGTACAAATATCTAGGTTTTAGGGAGCAGGCTCAACAACAAGCCAGACCGGGTATTAACATCTAACACACGAGTATCCATTAACCGCAAACGAGTACTATTTTCTCACATGGTAAGAGGGAAGATGGAACAGGGAATAGGGAATAGGCAATAGGCGTTTTAAAAAAGCAGATATAGCAATCCCTGTAGAATTGGTATATCTGATAGCTGAATGCTTACCCTAGCCATTGCACTATTTCCTCAGGTAAGGGAATTTTGGTTCTAGTCATTGCATCAATACAAACGTGCTTCGTCATTGCCTTGGCCAGTAACTGTTGCGATGACGAAGCTGTAACAACCTGATAAGTAATCTCAAACTTACTTTCACTCAACTGCTCAGGCATCACCTGAATCAGCAGTGGATCCCCACAAAACATAGGACGCAAGAAATCGACACTGGCATGAACAATCGGAATTGCCACAGCGGGCTTAGTGAAAAAGGACTTGAGATTAATGCCCGATGCATCTAGAGAGGCTTCATAGGCTTCATGGCAGATAGATAAAACATTAGCAAAATAGACCACACCAGCCGCATCCGTATCTGAAAAGCGAACAGTGCGATTATAAGTAAAAGAAACCATACAATACTTATCAGCTATCAGCTATCAGCTATCAGCTATCAGCTAATTCGCTACGCGCACGCTACGCGAACAGCTATCAGCTGAATGCTTACAAAGTTTCTGCCCATAGCGTAACCTCCTTGAGGTGCTATTGAATAAAATAAGCTGACGGCTGACGGCTGATGGCTGATGGCTGAATGCTTACACAACTAACAATTAACAATTAACATGAATGGCATTAAAAAAAACTACCAAGCAGCAGTATATCTCAACACTGACCTCCAGGGGTCAGGATTCCCAATTCTCTGTCTTCACGGTCATCCCGGCTCAAATCAGTGCCTTTCGGTTTTTACCCAACATCTATCCCAGAGGTTCTGGACTATCAGCCCTGATTTGCGAGGATATGGTAAAAGTCCAGCTGATCAGGATTTTCAGATGACCGACCACCTGATTGACTTGGAATCCCTGCTCGACTATTACCACATTGACCGCTGTTTGATACTAGGTTGGTCTTTAGGGGCAATTTTGGCAATGGAGCTTGCTCTGACGCTACCTCAGAGAGTCTCAGGTTTAATTTTAATCGCCACAGACGCTCGACCCTGGGGTAATCATCCCCCCATTAGTTGGCAGGATAATCTCTATACCGGCATCGCTGGTGTCTTAAATTGGTTACAACCAGGATGGCAATGGAATATTGACACATTTGGTAAGCGATCGCTTTTTCGGTACCTGATCCAACAACACACAACCAGCACCTACCAGTATATTGCCAACCACGCCATATCAGCCTATTTACAGACCTCCCAAGCCGCTACAGCAGCACTCAACACTGCCATTAGGGCTGGCTATAACCGTTTGCCAGACTTAAACCAGATTCAATGCCCCTCCCTGGTCTTAGCAGGAGCTGCTGATCGCCATATTACCGCAGCATCAAGTCGAGAAACCGCTAAACATCTTAAGGATAGCCAATGGCAATGCTATGACAATACTGCTCACTTGTTTCCTTGGGAAATTCCCGATCAGGTGTTAAAAGATATCGACAGCTGGATTAGCAATAATCCCCAAGTTGTGAGGTGATCAGAATGTATAATTTAGAATTTAGAATGCAGAATTTAGAATGTATAATTTAAAATGTAGAATTAATAATTTATAATTTAAAATGTAGAATTTTGAATTAATTCAAAGCTGATAGCTGTTGGCGTAGCCTGCCCGTAGCGCATATTATGACAATTCTTAATTCTTAATTGAAAGCTGAAAGCTGATAGCTGATAGCTGATAGCTTACAAGTCTCAATTCTCAATTCTCAAGTCTCAATTCTCAAGTCTCAAGTCTCAATTCTCAATTCTCAATTCTCAAGTCTCAATTCTCAAGTCTCAAGTCTCAATTCTCAAGTCTCAATTCTCAAGTCTCAAGTCTCAAGTCTCAATTCTCAAGTCTCAAGTCTCAAGTCTCAATTCTCAATTCTCAATTCTCAATTCTACATTCTCAATTCTACATTCTCAATTCTACATTCTACATTCTACATTCTACATTCTACATTCTAAATATGGTTAAGCATCATGACGACTATTGAAGTCCGTCCTGTTAAGAATAAACAAGAGTTAGAGGATATGTACCACCAGCGGTGGCTTGTCTTCAGAGAACCCTTAGGTATGGAGAAAGGAACAGAACAGGACCAGTACGAGAGTAGTGCTTTTAATCTAGTTGCTGTCTGTAATAATCAGGTAATTGGTTCAGCAAGATTAAGAGAATTGTCTCCCGGATTGGGCAGTATTGCCTACGTTGCACTATTACCTGAATTTCGTCACCAAGGAATCGGCACCAAACTGATGGAAACATTAATTGAAAAAGCCAAAGCAAACAATTTCAATGCTTTAAGACTACTGAGTAGAATTAATGCCCTAGGTTTCTATAGTCGCCTTGGTTTTATAGCCGACGGTGACCAATTTGATTATGTTGGCATCAGCCACCAATTCATGTATCTTAATATATCTAGTCAAGGGAATAGGGAACAGGGAGTAGGGAGTAGGGAGTAGGGAGTAGGGAGTAGGGAGCGGTACGACCCAGCGCTTTTTCAAAGCTAAGCGTGAACGCGCACCGTAGGGAATATGCCATCAAAAATTATCACAATTCCTACACGGACTCTATACCAATGACTAAGTAAATTACTAACACCAGTAAATCTAA
>NZ_JAAHGN010000378.1:0-6581 GCF_010672485.1 Moorena sp. SIO2C4
GGGATAAATACGACATTCACGGGTGGTGTGGTCGAAATTTATACACCATCCCCCCTCACCTACCATACTTAAATATAGCGCTAGCTCTTCTGGGAGAAGATATTCCTCTAATCCTGGACGCTCAGCTAGGTCAAGATGACTTAACAAAAATGCCACAGAAGGATTTTTTCCTAAACAAGAAGGAATGTATTCTCAATGGTTACTCGATGACAATGGGATTTACACCTACTGTCGATTTTATCCCGGTTCAGCACTGTTAACAGCTGTTGCTAATAATCCTGAAGAATCAGCAATTCGTCAGACAGCAATGCGCTTACATCCCCAGGATAAAATTATGGCTATGCATTATGCTAGTAAAAAAATGGCAGAAATGCGTAATTCAGAAGTCCAAGTTGTGAATTCAAAGTTACCCGATCCGAGAGCAAAAGTTCGACTTCATAATTAAGCCATAAAAATAGGATATAATCTAGGTAAGTCAGGGATACGCTTTTATAGCGCTACGGGCAAGTAAGAAGTTATAAGTCAGAATTCAAAAGTAAGCGATTACTTACGTTTCGGAGTTTAGGAATGTCCTAATCTCAATGGGTAGTGCTATATGGTTTAGCTTTCAGTTTTCAGTTTTCAGCCTTCAGCATTTTTTCGTAACTATTCAATCTAGGAGTTCAATCATGGCTAAAAATGTGACCAAAACTTGGATACAGTTGTTAATTATTAGTACCCTAATTACAACAGTTCCTAAACCAGCCTATGCTTCTGGTGGAATTGTCGATAGTTTTGTTGACTCGTTTGTTGAGGAATTTCAGAAGGTTAAGTCTTACTTTACAAATTTCTTAGATGAGTTTACCAATCTACCAGAAACCATAGACAACGATTTGAAATCAGCATTGGAAGATTCCATGGGAGTTTTAGGTATCCCCGATGTGGAAGACGTCAGAGCGTCAATTGAGGAAAGTCTCCAAACAAGCGATTACCCAATTTATGAAGGAGACAAACTTGCTAATGAAGTAGAAAGGCAAGTTGCTAGAGCCTCAGCCTCTCGTGTTCTGAGTCAAGAAGGACAGGAGCAGTCAATCCGGGAGCTAAAGCAAATGCAGAATACCGTTTCAGAGGTAGAGCAATCAGCACAAACAGCTCAAAATCAGACAGTTACCCAGAATGTGATCAAAGAAGTCGCTCTTCAGAATGCTCGTCAAGCCGCCATACTCGGCTCCTTGCAAGCCGCTACCGTTGAGGAAGCGCAACGACAGGAAATTTCTAACATGCTCCAGAGCAATATCTCTCGTGCTTTGGATGGACAAACTCAGGCAGATCAATACCAAAAACTGGGCGCTGGTATGGAAACTTTGAGAATTACCTCATTAAGTGGCTTGTTTTAGTTAGCTAGGGTGTTGACTGTTGGCCGTTGACTGGTAAGAATTCAGCTATCAGCTGTCAGCCGTCAGCTAATCAACAGGAGGTAGTAAACCAAGCTTACGGGCTGGTACGGCTGGTTGAAAATCCCTGCTCGTTTTACTCATCCGACCCCGTGCAGTTAAAGCGCTTGCTAGCACCTCAAGTAGCGTGGCCTAGGAGCAATAGCTGATAGCTGATACCTGACGGCTGAATGCTTACGTTGATCGTTAATTGTTAATCCTTAACCGTTGACCGTCAACAGTTATCTGGATGCAGAATTCTTCAATTATTATCAATTCTGAACTCACGCACCCTCCGCACTTAACACTTAGCACTTAGCACTCAATACTCCCCACTCATTACTCCGCACTCAATACTTCCCACTCAAAACTATTTCTCCTATGTCTCCTTGGTCTGGCTTACCTGCTTGTCCCTATTCCTAACTTATTTGTTTATCCCCATGTGTAGCGATCGCCATGTCTACTTGTCCTTATCTTCCGGATTTCCTCCGTCTGCCGATCTCTGTGAATTCCTCATCTACCCACTCTCCCCACTCTCCCCACTCTCCCCACTCTGCTCATCCCATCACTAATCACGTCAAGAGGTAGTCATTAAATGATAGTCACCCCCAACTTAATCGCTCAATTTAGTAATGGAGCCTCCCAAATTATCCAGAATGGTCGTACCGGACAAATTGCGATCGCACAAGCCATGGATGAGCTGTGGAGTGAAGTCCTCGGAGGTGGGTTGTATGCTGTGATCACTAAACTGGGGGTGTTTTTTGCCGTGGGAAGCTTAGTTCTATTCATGACTCAATGGGCAAAAGCCTTAATAGAATACGATGAGCCAATTATGTGGTCTGAGATCATCTGGCCCTTATTAGTCGCGGTTTTGTTAGCCAATGATGGAGCAATGTTAGCCAATGGCACCCAAGGACTCAGAAGTGTAATCAACAATACGTCTAATTCACTACTGCAAAACGCATCTGCCAGAATTTCTTTGCAAGAATCATACCAAATTGTGACAGAAAATATTGGGGCGAAGGCGGTTATTGATTCCTTGGTTTCTCAATGTGATGCTATCGTCGATGTTCAACAACAGGTGGATTGTTTAACAAATGCAGAGCAACAAGCACAGGAGTTTTCTAGAACGTTAAACCCATCATCTCAGGCATTTCTCTCTCAAATTGGTTCATTGCTTAACCCTCTCAATGTTACTGAACGAGTTGGCTTTGCTTTACAAACCGCAGTAACGGGTTGGTTAATGTCGATTGGGATGGCATTTCAGTGGGTAGCAGAAGTTTCCATGTTGCTAACCGGACTATTAGGTCCATTAGCGGTTGGGGCCACATTATTACCTGTGGGAGCTAAGGCGATTTACGCTTGGTTAATTAGCTTTTTCTCCATCGGTTTAGTTAAAATATGCTACAACATTATTGTTGGTTTAGTCGCCACCTTAATTGTTAATGCTGAGAGTTATAACCCATTAGTTTTTGCTTTTGTAGCTGGATTGATTGCCCCCATCCTAGCGTTAGTATTAGCCGCTGGAGGAGGTCTAGCTATTTTTAATAGCTTAAACTCCTTCAGTGCTTTTGTATTAGGAGGCTTGAAATAAATGGACAGCACGAATAGTTCTCCTCAGAATAAGCTTAAATTTCTCCAAAGAGGTAAGAAGAGTACTTGGTTATCCAGTTTCAATGTGACGGATAGTCTGGGAATTATCTTAATCAGCAACTTTGCTTACAATACCTTAATTCTGTTTTTCCTAGCCCTGTTGTATGGCGCTCAAGCAAGGCTAGCTAATAAGCCAGCTCCTTCCTTAGTGCAATTGAAGACTGGTGAAACCACTGCCGTAGAAGCCATTGGGAATAAAGAACGGACAGCAGAGGTAATTAAAGCATTTACAATTAAAACCATGAGTGACCTGTTTACTTGGACAGGGCGATTACCTGGAAAAGATGGCGTTCCCTTTTCTAACTTAGACTCTGATCCAGGAGTAGAAATTCATGGCAAAGGTAGGCGTCGAGGTAAAATATCTACTCAAGCCTGGAAAGCTAGCTTTGCCTTAGCCGATGATTTTCGTGATCCGTTTCTATTAAAGTTAGTAGACTTAACGCCATCCAACGTATTTAAGGGCAAAACACAATTTGCTTTTGTCCCCCAATTTGTCAGAGAACCTATTAAAATAAAAGAAGGGGAATGGACAATCGATTTGGTTGGCACGTTAACCGTTCTAGATACTACCAATAATTTGCCTACCTATATTCCCTTCAACAAACAGGTGCATGTACGGGCAGTGGAGCCTCCTAAGTATTCACCAGGTATGGCAGACGATAGTCTACCTCCAATTATTGCTAAGGCTAGAGAGAAAGGTTTGGAGGTGGTCAGTATCAAGGATTTAGACTCGAAATAAACCTGAATCCTGAGTCGAATAGTCCTGATTCCAAGAGTCCAATAATCCGTGCATCCGTCCCTGTTTATACATCAGTGTTGTGCGACTAATGACTACAGCAACTGGAATAACTACAGCAACTGGGAGAAATTATGAAGCTATCAGATCTCAAAGACTTTGATGTCCAAAGCATCGAACATAAATCTGAAGAAGAAATGAGTAAAAAAACTCTGATTCAGCAGAACAGTGGTGCAGAGAATACCGCCCCGACATGGACAGAAGAATCATTAGCGGAGTTGTTACAATTTGATACTAGTTATGACCAAGAAAAAAATCCTAGCAGTCAGGGGGTAATAGCATCGACTGATGGTACCGCTGATTTAGATCCAGACTTAAATGTTACCCAAGCGGAATTCGCCAAATCTGGTTGGGCAAAAGGTGCTTCGGTTGGTGCAGTAACTGGGTCAATTGCTGTAGTCGCCGGATTAGTTTTTACAGGGATGACCTCCTTGTCTTCTAAGAAGAAATTGGTCGAAAAAGTTACTCCGATTCCCACCAGTGTTGATAACGAAGCGGAAAACGCGACCGATTCTGAAATCGGACGACTGAAGACTGAATTAGCCCTAGCCAAGCAACAAAAACAGATCCAAGCCATTCAAGAGAAAAAAAGACCAAAAACAACCATAGAGCTTGCCAAGTCAGAAGAACCCCTATCACCGAAAACAGCTCCACCACCTCGTCCTAGGCCAGCAGTGCGTTCAGCACCACCCCCTCCTGTGGTAAGAGCATCAACCCGTCCAGCACCCCGTCCAGTACGGCAACCGGTGGTAATTCGTCAAGCTCCCCCACCACCGCGTCCAGTGCAGCAACCAGTAGTAATTCGTCAAGCTCCCCCACCCCGTCCAGTGCGGACAGCACCAGTGCGGAGAGCACCAACACCACCCCCTGTGGCAAAAGCACCAACACCTCCTCCACCTCCTCCAGCCCCAGCACCAAAGATAGATCCCATGGAGCAATGGCTGGCTTTGAGCCAACTGGGAAGTTATGGTTTGAGTTCGGTGAATACTCCAGAAGCGCCACAGGAAAATGTGGCGATGATGGAACCAAGCCCACAAACACAAGCAGTAGCCCAACGAAACAATGGGATCAGGGGACGCTCTACTATTGCTAGTACATACTCAATTCCAGCTGTACAGAGAGTTTCCAACTCTCCCAATCCTCCCCAACCCCTTAATGGATCTCCCGTTATCTTTGCTGATCAAGTTGCTATCTCAGAAGAAGCCAGTATTTTAGCTGGGAGACCGATCAGACGGAAGCTATTTTCCTTTGGTCAAGAAGCAGCTGGAGAATTAATTACACCAATTGTTTGGACAAAGTCGAACCTATCTCGAAATTCTCAACAACCAAATTTGGATGAACGATTTGTGGTGCGTCTGAGTGAGCCTCTAGTGGATCAAGATAACCAAGTTTTGCTCAAAGCTGGTACCAAAATTGTCTTTCTCTGTGACATGGTTGATGATAGTGGACTAGTCAATAGTGATGCGATCGCATTAATCATCGATGACCAAGAATATCAGTTACCCCCAGGAGTGATTAGTCTCAGAGGAGATAAGGGTAATCCCATGGTGGCGAATGTCTGGGATCGGGGTTCTGATGATATCGCCAGAAATGACATGATCGCCTTCTTGTTTGGTTCTGCTGCCAAAGTCGGAGAAGTACTCAATCAACCTGAACGGAGTCAAATTATCACCTCCAGTGGTTTTGGCTCAAGCCAGTCTAGCACCTTCACTAGTCGAGACCGCAACCTATGGGGAGCAGTGCTTGAGGGAGGGTTTAAACCTCTTGCTCAGGACATTGTAGAGCGTAATGCTTCAGCAACACGCCGACTACAAAATTTGCCCAAATTGTGGTATATGGGTGCCGGGAGTTCCGTACAAGTTTTTGTCAACACACCCTTTGAGCTGTAGTAGCCTGTCTTCTGAATTCATAACCCTGAATTCAGAAGACGGACTTAGCTGATAGCTGAGGGACTGGATCAAGACAATACTTATAGCAATCGAAGTAAAAGTTAAGACATATTTCTGTTCCCTGTTCCCAGATCCGCTGTTCCCCCCTTCCGCGCGGGGGGTTAGGGGGGATCCGCTGTTCCCTTTAAAACACAATAGTATGTCCTAAACTATACTGCCATTGCTATACATTTTGACGTTTGAATTTTTCATTTTAGGAGCTTGTAAGTAGCCATGACTAATTTTTTTTCAGCCTTGGAAATCAAATTAGGTCAAGAGTTAAAAATTACCCCAGCCAAAACTCAGATTTTTTTACTATTTGCTTTATCCCTTTTTCTAGCTAAGCCAGCTTGGGCAGATCCTGGTAATTCAGCTATAGCAGTCAAACGGGTAAGTCTAACCTCTTCTGGGCAATCTTCAGTGCCTCAAAATAGCCCAATTCCAGTAGCATTGGCTCCAGGATATGGAGTAAATATCAGTTTCATTTCTACTGGGGAAGTTATTGAAAAACTCTGGATTGATAATCCCTCATTCGTTGCTGTTGATGTCGATGGTTGCTTAGATAACTTAGTTGCTAAAAAAAACTGTGAGTATAATCAGGCAACTGTAATTCATTTGCGCCGGATTGAACAACTTGATATTCCTGGTATACCAAAGACAAATAGCACACTTTTGACAGTAGTTACTCGTTCTGTTGAGGATAGGCAAATTTACTTATTTAAAGTGACTCCAGCTGACCGACCTAGCGAAGTAGTCATTGAGTTTAATAAGCCTACTCCTTCCGTAGACTTT
>NZ_JAAHGN010000379.1:0-6563 GCF_010672485.1 Moorena sp. SIO2C4
TTCCCCCGCCCCCCTAAACCCCCAAAATTGGGGGGAAATTGAGTTAAAGTCCCCCAAATTTGGGGGATTTAGGGGGCTTGCAGCTAAAGGTAGTGAGGTCAATTCATCTGAACAAGGCATCAAACCTTGGAGTACTTATGCTAACCAGCCCAACTTAGTCCAGAACAATCCCCAATTGGTGTCCCAAGTACGCAATTTCTTACAAGAACAGCTCCCGGATTATATGATTCCTGCTGCTTTTGTAGTTTTGGAAGCACTGCCCCTAACACCGAGTGGTAAAGTAGATCGACGGGCTCTACCTGCACCAAATAAGTCTCGTCGGGATTTGGTAGTTGAGTTTGTTGCTCCTCGTACTCCCACAGAAGAGATCTTGGCCAGTATTTGGGCAATTGTGTTGGGATTAGAGGAAATCGGTATTTACGACAACTTCTTTCATTTGGGAGGAGATTCAATACAAGTAATCCAACTGCTGTCGAGAATCAGGAATACTTTCTCAGTAGAGTTGCCTTTACACTACTTGTTTGAAGACCCGACCATAGCTAAACTCAGCCAGAAGATTCTAGGCACCACAAGTAAACAGAATCAGCTGTTACCTCCGATACAACTGGTTGCTAATAAAGAAGAATTACCCCTATCTTTTCCTCAGCAACGACTGTGGTTTTTGGAACAACTCCAACAGAAAAGTTCTGCCTACAACGAGCAAACTGCTCTACATCTGCGTGGCTGTGTTAATGTGACTATCCTAGAACAAGTCTTAACAGAAATTGTCAACCGTCATGAGGTTATGCGTAGCAACTTTACGATGGTGGATGGTTCTCCAGTAATGGTTATTTCACCTCACCTGAAGATAACTTTACCCATCGTTGACTTACAACAGTTGACCCAACCACAACAGTTTACCAAGCTCCAACAGTTAGCAGTTAAAGAAGCTCAAAATCCTTTTGACCTGGCTGAAGGGCTGTTGTTGAGAGTAAGTTTATTGCGCCTAGCTGAAGAAGAGCATGTCCTACTACTGACCATTCACCACATTATCTGGGATGGTTGGTCAATGGGAGTATTTATTGAGGAATTATCGGCACTTTATTCAGCTTTTTGCTCACAACAACCCTCCCCACTATCAGAACTCCCCATCCAATATAGTGACTTTGCCAGTTGGCAGCGTCAGTGGTTGACTGGACAGGTGCTGGAAAATCAACTGAACTACTGGAAACAACAGTTAGCTGGAATACCAACACTGCTAGAATTGCCGACAGATCGCCCCCGTCCTGCGGTACAAACTTCCGAAGGTAGTAGCTTGGATTTTGAACTCAATGGTGAGTTAACTCAGAAACTGCAAGTCTTAAGTCAAGCTTCAGGAGGAACGTTGTACATGACACTACTGGCAGCTTGGGCAACGTTACTTTACCGCTATAGTGCTCAAGAGGATATTGCCATTGGTTCTCCTATTGCTAACCGCACCCGCCAAGAAATTGAACCCCTAATTGGTTTTTTTGCTAATACTCTAGTGCTGCGTAATGATTTATCAGGTAATCCCAGTTTCTTGGAGTTACTGGCTAGGGTGCGTAGCTGTGCAATGGAAGCTTACGCTAATCAAGATGTGCCATTTGAGCAATTGGTAGAGGTCTTAAAACCAGAGCGCTCCCTCAGCCATAGCCCTCTATTCCAAGTAATGTTTGGGTTTCAGCAAGCCCAAATCCAGAAGCAAGAGTTGGCTGGTTTGACATTAACTCCTTTGTCACTAAAAAGCGCTATAGTCAAGTTTGATTTGACCCTGTTAATGGAAAAAACTGAGTCGGGAATTGAGGCCAGGTTAGAATACAATAGCGATTTGTTTGATCAGCAAACTATTATCCGGATGGTAGGGCATTTCCAGACCTTGCTCGAAGGTATTGTTGCTAATCCACAAGCACAAGTTTCAAAGTTACCGTTACTGACAGCAGCGGAACGCCAGCAGCTATTGGTGGAATGGAATAATACGTTTGTGGAGTATCCTCAGGATAAATGTGTCCATCAGTTGTTTGAGGAACAGGTAGAACACACTCCAGATGCAGTGGCAGTGGTTTTTGAAGACCAGCAACTAACTTATCAACAGCTGAACACCAAGGCTAACCAGTTAGCCCACTATTTACATTCAGTGGGTGTGGAAGCAGATGTGCTAGTTGGGTTGTGTGTGGAGCGCTCGCTGGAAATGGTTGTGGGAATGTTGGGCATTCTCAAAGCAGGTGGAGCTTATGTGCCCCTTGATCCAGAGTATCCCCAAGAACGCTTAAGCTTCATGCTGGAAGACACTCAGGTCAAAGTATTGCTGACTCAAGAGAAATTCCTAGAATCCCTTCCTCAACATCAAGGGCGTATTGTCTGTTTAGATACTTACTGGCAGAGAATTAATCAAGCCAATCAAGATAATCTCAACAGCACAGCCAGCTCTGAAAATTTAGCTTATGTGATGTATACTTCGGGATCAACAGGAAAACCCAAAGGAGTAGCCGTCAATCATCAGGCTGTAAATCGACTGGTGTTAAACACAAACTACATACATTTAACACCTAATGACCGCATTGCTCAAGCTGCAAACATTGCTTTTGATGCTGCCACCTTTGAAATTTGGGGAGCGCTACTTAACGGAGCAAAGTTAGTTATTATCAATCAATCTGTATTGCTTTCGCCTGAAGAATTTGCTGTCAATATTTGTTCTCAAGAGGTAACGGTTTTATTATTAACTACAGCTTTATTCAATCAGTTAGCTAGTTTTGTCCCCCAAGCACTGAGTTGCCTACGGTATTTACTATTTGGTGGGGAAGCGGTTGACCCCAAATGGGTACAAGAAGTCCTAGATAAAGGCGCTCCAGAGCAACTACTCCATCTCTATGGACCAACAGAAAATACAACTGTTTCTTCCTGGTATTTGGTAGAGAACTTACCAACGACAGCTACAACTATCCCCATAGGAAAACCAATCGCTAACACGCAAATCCACATTCTAGACGAGTCTCTACAACCCTTGCCTGTCGGTGTGCCAGGAGAATTGCATATTGGTGGTGCTGGATTGGCACGAGGCTATCTTAACCGCCCTGAGTTAACACAAGAGAAATTCATTCTCAACCCGTTTAGCGCTGATTTAGATTCCCGCCTTTATAAAACTGGGGATAAGGCTCGCTACCTTGCCGATGGCAACATCGAATTCCTTGGACGCATTGATAACCAGGTTAAAATTCGCGGTTTCCGCATCGAACTTGGAGAAATTGAAGCTGTCTTAGGTCAACATCCAGCTGTGGGGGAAAAAGTGGTTGTGGCCAGGAAAGACCAAGCTGACCAGAAACGTCTGGTGGCTTATATTGTTTCCAAGCAAGAACAAGAGCTAACTAGTAGCCAATTGCGACAGTTTCTGAAACAAAAATTACCGGATTACATGATTCCCTCTGGCTTTGCCTTCTTGGAAAAATTCCCTTTAACCCCCAATGGCAAAGTAGATCGGCGCGCCTTACCTGAATTAGATCAATCTAATCGACCTCAAGAAGCTGGCTTTGTTTCACCCCGTAATTCCCTGGAATTGCAACTGTCCCAAATTTGGTCTGATCTCCTTAATGTCCACCCAGTTGGAGTTAACGATAACTTCTTTGATCTTGGAGGTCATTCCCTGTTAGCAGTTGATCTCATGGCTCGGATTAAGCAGCAGTTTGGAACTAATTTACCTTTAGCTAGCTTGTTCACGGAACCGACTATTGAAAACCAAGCTAGTCTTCTGGTCAATGCCACTGAGAACCAATCATATTCTCCCCTAGTGCCCATTAACAAGACAGGAAATTTACCTGCTTTCTTCTGTGTTCATCCGGTTGGGGGTAATGTTCTTTGTTATGCAGAATTGGCTCGTTATCTAGGAAATAACCAACCTTTTTACGGGTTACAATCCCCTGGTTTATTTGGTGAGTCTGAACCATTAACCGGAATTGAGGATATGGCAACTTGCTACATTGAAGCCTTGCAAACTATTCAACCGGTCGGGCCTTATTATTTAGGAGGTTGGTCATTAGGAGGTATTATTGCTTGGGAAATGGCTCAACAATTATCTGCTGCTGGGGAAGAAGTGGCTCTTCTAGCATTAATCGATAGCTATTCACCTGTTGCTATTGACCGACCAGAACAGATGAATCAACAGATGATGGCACGGTCTCTAGCTCAGGATTTAGGTAGTGTTTTTGGTACAGAACTGCCGATTGCAGTTAAAGACCTTAAGCTTGGAGGGCTAGAGCAGCAATTGCAACACATCCTTCGGGAAGCCAAAGGGCTCAATATCTTGCCACCGGAAATCGGTATTGAGCAGATGCGTAAGTTATTTGGAGTTTTCCAAGCCAACCTCATGGCTATGTATCGCTATCAACCCCAGCCCTATTCTGGTCGGATTGCTCTATTTTGTGCCAGGGAGTTAGAAGCAGAAGACCGAGGTTGGCATGAGCTAGCAGTAGGTGGTCTAGAAACTTACAGGATTCCTGGTGATCATTATACTATGATGCGCTCACCCGATGTTGAGATTTTAGCTAAACAGCTAGAGGTTTTAGTTAGAGAGTGAAAGCTGATCTAAGTTTCCTCTTGGAGGAGTCCTTGTTGTCTCCTCTAAGACTTAGCCGTGACAGCAGCAATACGCTTCAAAATACCCAAAACATCATATAAATAATTGCCATGATTCCAGATATCAAATGCTTTTGATAAAGCATATCGTAGGGTTTCGCTTTTAACTAACTTGATAAAGATAAAGCTAGCACCATTGGTAACAAGACCAAATGTTGGTTGCTCTGTTTGGGGACTCTTGAGCATGTAAACTAGTGCTTGAGGAATTGCTGGTTGTAAGGAAACAGCAGAACGCTTCGACTCAATAACGGCTATCCAAATTGGTTTGCTCGCTGCCAAAATATCAATCCGTCCTTTGACAATTGTGTCCTCATCTTTATCTTCAATGGGTAAAGACACTTCATACTCTGCTTTAACTTTAAAAGGCGGTTGGTAAAATCCTGCCAAATCCAATAAGGGAGAAACAACAACCATTTTAACTAGGTCTTCTAGTACCAAATCTTTAGACAAGTACTTGTAATTCGCTTTTGCTCTATCGAGCATTTGCCTTTCTATTTCACTTAGTTGGGGCAGGTTTTCCACGCACTCTGGGAAAAACTCCGGGTCAATTACTTCTTGGAGCTTAAATTTATCTTCTACGTCACTAAGGCTGAGTTTTGATGGAGAAATAATAGTAGCCATAATGATTTATTTTGGTTTACAGACTCATTTTTCCATTATATCTTAAATAAAACCTGTGGCATTATCGGGTGCATCAAGACAGCGACTCGTGCGGTTTTAACCGCTGTGATACCTACCACCTTGGGAATCGACTAGTTCGACGTATTGCATTCGCCTTTCGCCTAAGCAATTATATGACTTTGCGGCAGTTATGGGTAACTTCAGATCAGGGAACTTCGGATCAGTGGAGAAGAATTGACGGAAACAGTATCATAAAACCAAGAAGGAAAGTACCTGACCCGATTCAGAATTGCTATAGTATGGTCACATCTGTTTCTGGAACTAGCTGCCAATGGTAAAGATAGCTGCCTTACCTTTGACTCTCGAAGAGTTTCTGGAACTCCCAGAGACCAAACCCCCTAGGGAATATATCAATGGTGAAATTACCCAGAAACCAATGCCTAAAACTCGCCACTCCAGACTTAATATCAAGTTGACGAGTACAATTAATACTGTTGTTGAGGAAGAGCAAATTGCCTACGCTTTCCCAGAGCTACGATGTACTTTTGGCGGACGGTCAATTGTTTCCGATCTAGCAGTTATTCGCTGGAACAAGATTGAATTTGATGATGAAGGAGAGCCTATAGATGATGTGTTTATTGCTCCAGATTGGACTATTGAAATTATCTCTCCCGGCCAGAGTTCAAACCGAGTAACAGGTAACATTTTAAATTGTCTAAGACATGGTTCTCAACTAGGATGGCTAATTGATCCTTACGACCGCTCGGTCTTGATTTTTCTACCTAACCAACAACCGGAATTGTGTCAGGGAAGTGACTCTCTAGTGGTGTTAGATGGTATCGACCTTCAGTTGACAGCAGAGGAAATTTTTGGCTGGTTGAAAATGGGAAGTTCAGCAACATAAGGGAGTAGGGAGTAGGGAGTAGGGAGTAGGGAGTAGGGAGTTTTGATTAAGCTCAATTAAGGGCGATGTTCCGTTCGCGCAGCGTCTGGCACTGCCAGTAAGGAACCGCTTCGCGATTGGCCGTAGGCCACGCTACGCGAACGCATTATCTACCCAACAACCGGTAGAGTTTTTCTTCCGGGTCTATAGGGTTGATCATACTGTTGAAGGTTAGTCGGTTGAAGGTTAGTCGGTTGAAGGTTAGCTGGTTGAAGGTTAGCTGGTTGTTCGCCTTTGGCGTTCCCGAAGGGTAGGTTGTCTGTCAGAATGCAGAATGTAGAATGCAGAATGTAGAATGTAGAATGCAGAATGTAGAATTCCAAATTCTCAATTCTCAATTCTAAATTCTTAATTCTTAATTCTCAATTCTCAA
>NZ_JAAHGN010000038.1:0-18246 GCF_010672485.1 Moorena sp. SIO2C4
TTAGATGTCGCAGTCTTCTAGAGTTCCTAATCCATTGTCTTGAATCCAAATTCCGTATCCTTTACCATCATAAATACGACAGTGACGGATTGCGGGATTGCTACCTTTATCGATCTGCACTCCTGGATAAGTATTGCCATAGATGTCGCAGTCTTCTAGGATTCCTAATCCATTGTCTGTAATCCAAATTCCGCTTCGTTTACCATCATAAACACGACAGCGACGGATAGTAGGATTGCTACCTTTATCGCTCTTCAATCCTGAATAAGTATTGCCATATATGTCGCAGTCTTCTATAGCTCCTAATCCATTGTCTGTAATCCAAATTCCGTTTTGTTTACCATCATTAATACGGCAGCGATGGATCATGGGATTGCCACCTTTAGAGATCTCCACTCCTGGATAAGTATGACCATAAATGTCGCAGTCTTCTATTACTCCTTGACCATTATCTTTAATCTTAATACCGTTACCTTGCCCATCATGAATACAGCAGCGACGAATAATGGGATTTGCTTTAGAATCACAAATAACTATACCACAGTCATAGGCGGTCAGATCACAATCTTCAAGGATTAACTCTCCCTTGGGAATACACACACCTACAGTGGATTCTCGCAAAGTGAAGCCTCGCACTATTGCATAGTCTGTTTGCATCAGAATACAGTTCAGATTAGTGGCCTCAATAACGATATCGGAGGCTTTACCATCTCCTAAAATTTCTAGGGATTTATCAATAACAATACTTTCTCTGTAAATCCCTGGCTTTACTAAAATTCTGGTTTCAGGTTGGGAATTTTTAATCGCCTCGCCAATTGTTGTGTAGTCAGCCCTATCCGATTTAGCAACAACTACGGTTTTATTTGAATTAAAATTACTTGTCACAGTCTAAAAGTATTTTCGGTAAAACGACAAAAAATAACTTTATAAGCAGTTCCCAAGTTATTGATAGAAGAAGCGTCTCTCTTTCTATCCCAAATAAATTTTTATATAGATCAAGATTGCTGATGAAACTCTATCCTACATGCATGCCGCAGGTTTACTTAGATAAATAAATAGTATAGCAGTTTTTAATTGGGTGAAGTACTTTGCTTATCTTTTTAAGGCAGAAGGCAGAAATTTTGAAGGTCTTAAAAGCAATCAGCGCCAATAAAGTTTGACAAAATCTTACACTCACATGAGCGCTCACCCCAGATTGGGAGAACGATTCACCGCTAGTTCCCCTAAACAGACCCAAAAATAGTAAAGTCCCACTAGCCAAAAAGTTTAGTCAAAATTTCCACAGAAGGATCAACTTCCAGCCACACTGTAGCTCCACAATCCTTGGGACAATTGGGTTGATAAACCAACCGAGACGGTCCTTTGATTTCCACATAATGACCGTAGGTGTTGCGGTTACCTTGTTTGACGGTTAGGACAGGCTCGTAGGTGTTGTTCTTTTTATTTTGCCTAATCACGTTCTGGTTGACATGAACGTAAGTGGCCACCTTTTGGAAACCTCTTCTCCAGGTTCCCTTTGGTCCACGGCGACCGGGACTGACCTTGGGCAAGCCGTTAAATAGAGGAATTTGCCAAAATCTGCCGACTTTTTGAGCGCCCTTAATTCTGCCATTTTTCAGAAGTTGACGGACTCGTTGGACACAAATCCCTAGAAGAAAAGCTGCTTGGGTAGTTCCGACCACTGTCATTTTTTTTGCTCCTTTAAATAGCGCTATACTTAGCTTAGCACATTATTTCTGGTTGTGGGAAATATTTACAAATTTTTACAAAGTGATGCAGGGAATTTTAATAGCGCTACTCTTTTATGAGTGGTAAAGACTATATGGGATGATTAGGATTAATTATTATACTGTAGCGCTAATTTATTTCTGGGATTTATGGACACTTTACTATAGCGCTAATTTTCTTCAAGGCTTAAGGGATAGATCAAGTCATTGGTTTTATTTTTTAAATAGCGACTTAGTCAAGTCAAAAATTATCTAGCGCTATTTTTTAGTTAGTTTATATAGCGTTATAGTTTTGTAAAATTTGATCACCAAATTGTACTAGCGCTACCCTTTTATAGGAGTTAAGGGTTGTATGGGATAATTAGATTCAATTCAATTACTTAAACTAGCGCTATAGTAATTGAATTGAATCATGGACAAACCCAGTTTATTGGCTCAGTTGCGGATCATGTTATTAATTGCTCAAGCAAAATTATCACCTTTTGTCTTAACTGATGACTCCGACGCTGCTGCTACTATAGACAAGCTAACAATAGGAGCAGTGATAGCTCGAAGAATGCGACTTCCTAGAGAAACAGCTATAAATCCAGCAGCAGTAGCTTGTTCTAGCTCTTGAGTTGTCCAACCACCCTCCGGTCCGGTAGCAATGACAATGCCAGGATGTTGAGCAGGGTCTGTTTGACCAGTATCCAATCCTAATCGTAAATCTAATAAGCAATTGAGTAGATGGGGAGCCTTTCCCCGAGCTACACAAATATAGCGATAGGCTTCTCGGGTTTCCGGTAAATGAAGACTATCGGAAAAGTCAACAGGTTCAAGAATTTTCGGCACAACTTCCCGTTCTGATTGCTCTGCTGCTTCTTGGGTGATGCGCCGCCACCTCTGGAGCTTTTGAGGACTAGGATTGAGTAAAGTGCGATCGCTTTTCAACGGCACAATCCGAGTAACTCCCAACTCTGTTGCCATCAGACAAATTTGCTCAAATCCACTCCCTTTAGGCATCGCAGCCATCAAGGTTACCTGTTTAGACAATTCAGTTTGAATGTGCTCAGATGCGACAATTTTAGCTTGAGTCAAATCACCATTCAACTCGCTAACGTACCAGCCACCCTCTCCATCCATAGCAATAAAGCGATCGCCCTTTCTCAGCCGCAACACTCTAATTAGATAATGCTGTTGGGCATCAGTTAAAACAATCCCTTGGTCTTGACACTGTGTTGGTGATATCACCAACCGTTGCATAGTCATTACTGTTGCCGCAGTTGTAGGGAATTCCGGATTAAATAACAATCACAGAGAATAGGCTTCGATATTTTTGAATTTAGAATTTAGAATTTAGAATTTAGAATTTAGAATTTTGGCTCTTCAGTAGCTTTTATGCTAAAATTCCAGTTAAAAAACTCAGAAAGCTTAATCTACAGGGTAAATTAGGCTATTCAACATTTTAGAATTTAGAATTTAGAATTTAGAATTTAGAATTTAGAATTTTGGCTCTTCAGTACCTTTTATGCTATAATTGCCGTTAAAAAGCTCATAAAGCTTAATCTACAGGGAAAATTAGGCTATTTAACTGATAAAATTTTCTGAATACGGCCTTTGACCACTGTTATTTCCAGAGCCGCTTTTCCCTGTTACAGACTACAGACTGTTTATTTAGGATAACAAGTACGGAACAACCAGAATGTATAATTCATTCTAAATTCTAAATTTTACATTCTAAATTTTACATTCTAAATTCTTCATTCTAAATTCTTCATTCTAAATTCTTCATTCTAAATTCTTCATTCTGACAGACAACCTTCAACCTTCAACCTTCAACCTCCAAACCTTCAACCTTCAATTTCTCCACCAACTACCACATTCCGAATCCTTAAGCTTGGTCCTGCACAACCTACAGCTAAGCCGCTTTGTCCACCTTTACCACAGCCACCGGATTCATCCCAATAGAAATCATCACCAATAGCTTCAATATCAGCTAAGGTCTTGAACACATTACCAGAAAGAGTGACATCTCGCACAGGTTCAGCAATTTGACCATTGCGAATCATCCACGCTTCTCCAGCACTAAAGGTAAACATTTCACCATTAGTCATACCTCCTAGCCAATTTCGAGCATAGACTCCTATTGGGATATCATCGAATAACTCTGCTACTGGAGTAGCTCCGGGTCCTATCCAAGTATTAGTCATCCGAACAATCGGGGGATAGTGGTAATTGAGACAACGAGCATTACCAGTAGGGGTTTCGCCTAACTTACCAGCAGTTTCACGGGAGTGAAGACGTCCAACTAATACACCATCTTTAATCAACTGAGTGGTAGTGGCTGGAGTGCCTTCATCATCGTAGAAATAGCTACCCCGGTGTCCTTGGGTCGCAGCTCCATCAAAGATTTGCAACTCCTTTGAGCCAAAACGACGCCCTATACTCATCACTTCTAGTAAGTCAGGATTTTCATAAGCCATGTCGGCTTCAGAAAGGTGTCCAAAGGCTTCGTGAACAAACAAACCAGTCAGGATGGGGTCGATAACTACTGTATAATTACCACCAGTTACAGGTGGTAAGGATAGAGCATCTACAGCACGTTGAGCTGCTCCATGGACTTGTTGATCAAGATTGGTCAGGTCGTCATAGCCTTGGCGAGAGCCAATGGTTTCTCTACCAGTATGGACACTATCGCCATTACGAGCAGTAGCAGCAAAACGCATTTCCAGATCTGCCCAAGATTGCTCTATCAAGGTACCTTCGGAAGTAGCAATGATGATGCGCTGGTTAACATCCCCATACCGGACAGAAGTGGTAGCAATGCTACTGTCATAACTTCTGAGAATTTGATTGTAGCGATCGCATAATGCTTTCTTCTGCGCCAAGGGAATTTGTCTAGGGTCTGTACCAGTCAGGGGTAACTTACAAACATCCTGTCTTGGTTCAATGGGAGCAAGGGTGGTTTCTTGATTACCCACAATCCTAGCTGCTGCGATCGCGTCTTCGACTCGTTCTTTAATAGCGCTAAGCTGGTTAAAACTCGAAAAACCCCATCCTCCATTATAACATGCTCTTACTTGTCCACCGATAGAAAGACCTTCACTAAGGGTTTCTATCTTGTCACCCCGTAATAAAATGCTAGTTCCTTCGGCTTCTTCTAAGCGAATAGCTAAGTAATCGACACGGGAGCCATATTGAGCAATTAGGTCACAGAGTAAGTTTTTGGTATCAGTTAGGACAATTGGCATAGTAGGGGAAAGAGCAAATAACTATTCTATTGTGCAATGAGTAGGGGCTCTAGTGCTATCGTAAGCATTTAGTCGTCAGCTTATGTGCTACACACACGCTACGCGAACAGCTTATGTTCTTTGTTTTACGTCATATCATGTTAAAACTTACACTATTATAGCATAATTTACCCCTTAGATTATTCAACATAAGCAGTAAGGTAAGCCTCAACCCTAGTCACTTCAATAATATTGACTACTTGTAACAATTAACCTTATTATACATAATTATCGACGTTATTCTAAATTTTAATTATTTCGATAATCATAACAATAAGAATTAGACCAATAATATTATTGCTTAACCCTTGATGTAGTGTCTATTTACTTACCGACTTTTCTTGCCACTATCCCAAAATTATCACTAACTTTCAGCAACAGATTGAGGGCGAGTGCTATTAATAATATGTGACAGAATACCGAGCAGAGCATCTAAATTACCAATAAAGTGTTCTTCTGACTCAATATAAACCGAATTTTTGACTAATTTGAGAAATTTCCATAGGCTTCCAGTTGTGACTCCACCATAGATAAACGGAATAGGATTATTTTTGTGCTCATTAAAAATTTGAGCAGCAACCATTTCAGCAATACACTGAGGGATAGCGGATTTAAGGTTATCATTTTTGGCTTCTACTAGAATAGCAATAGGAGCAGTAACCTCCAACTGTTCAGGAGAATGACTAATGATAAAATCACACCTACCGTTTAGCCCTTTACTTTTATCAATAGTAAACTCTGTGCCAGAGAAAAGGCTGATTTGACGCTTGAATTGCTTGCGAATTTCCACTAAAATAGGAGCAACAATCAATTCAGAGCGCGCTTTTTCCGTATCGATTTCCAATCCTAGAGGTAGGTTTTCTTCTAAAATCTCTTTCAATAAAGGACTAGGAGTAACTGGTTCAACTGATTCAAATAAGTTAACTCGTTCTTGAATCGATAGGTTAAATTGATGTTTGAGTGTATCTAGAGTAAATTCACTGTAAGACATGGCTTTAGCTAGCTATATGTAGCTGTTATCAATCCTTTGAGGTACTATCATAAGAATTCAGTGGTCAGCTGTCAGCCGTGAGCTAAAAGCTCATCCTACGCGAACAGCTTAAAATAAATCTGGAACAGGAGAATTTAATCATTCGAGATTGAGAGTATTGAAACTATGGTAATTTGCCCATCTAAGCATAAGCTGAATAGTTACTCATAATCTACCTCAACAATCTCAGTATATTCAAACTGATTTGGACTACGCCTTACCAAATCATAACGATTTCCAGCTAGCTCAATAATATCTTCTTCACAATCAGACTTAGGAGAATTGTAAGTCAACACATACTCTTTACCAAGAAAAGGAAGTATCTCATCAGCCACTTCTCCTCGCCACTGAGTCTGAGTCACTAAAACTACTAATTGATTCGCCAGTCTAGGTAAGATATTAGCAATTCGTCGGCGATAGATTTCATCCAAGCTTCCAAAGGGAGAATCCATTACAATAGGAAAAGTACTACTATCGGGTCCCATCAGAGAATGCTCTTGACTCCAATCCCTAACTCGGTCAATAATTCCGCCGATAAAGGATAAACTTAGAATCTGATTCTCTCCCGTAGACGCAGCAACTAGGTTTTCTTCCCCAAGAGTACTTTCTACTAAGGTTAACTCATACTTATCACTCAACTTAGGAATGTAAGGTGTAAATGAAATTGAGATAAATATCTCCTGTACTCGTTTTTCCAAAGAAGTCCGAAACTGAGTTTCTAAACGTTCCCTAACTTCAATTAACCGTTCAATAGAATCTTGAGCAGCAGCAATCCGTCGCTGTATCAACGCCTGCTTACTTTCATTCATTTTGTGCTTAGCAATCTGCTTATCCTTTAAGTCAATGTCTGTATCCAACTGTTCAATTTGTTGTTGATTACCTCCTTGCTCTAGGGTTAGCTCCCGAATCCTAGTATCTATCTCATCCAATTGTTGTTGGAGGTGACTGATATCCTCATCGGGAAAGTTACGTAACTTTTTCTTGATATCATCTAGTTGGGTCTCAATTCTAGAAAGCTCAGTTCTTCCCTGAGCAATAGTATCTTGTTGTTGGTCAACATCCTGCCAAAACTCAGGCACCTGTTGGTTAATTTCATCAACCTGGGAACCCATCCTTATTGCGGTTTCTTCCACTTCAGCCATTCCGGCTTTATCCATCCAGGCTGCTACTTGCTGATGAGCATGAGTTCCCTCAGTTAATTCTACACCACAGATACAGCGCTTGTGTTTAAGTAAATCCCCAACAAATTGCCGCTTAATCCCAACAGGTAATTCCCCTCTTTCCGTTATTAAGTCTTTGACAATCTCTTGAAAAGTTGAGCTTACCTCTGAGAGCAGCACCGTATAGCCACGAGTTGATATAGCTCGTTTCAAGATATTTTGGCTTTGTTTTAGCTGTTCTCTAATTAACTTTTCTCTAGCTTCTAGTTCATCCCGCAGTTGTTGTAACTCCTGAGCGCCACCGAGTTCTAATAACCGTTGACCAATTATCTTCTTTAGCTCATCTTGCTCCTCTAACTCCTGCTTGATTTCCCTTTGACGCTTGATTAGACTCTGGCTCTTCTTTTCCGATTTTCGCTGTTGTTTAAGCAATTGCTTAGTTTCAGAGTCGCCAATTAAAGACAATTCATAGTCTAAGGTTTTTTTCGCTTCCCTTAAATGTTTAATGGAGCGATTTAAAACTTCTACCCCTAGCAAGGTCTTGGTTGCTTCCGCAACTTCTGACTTTTTATCGGAGCGTACCAGTTGCTCAATTCGTTCCCCATCAAAAAAGAAGTATTGGTGCAAACTAGCTGGTAAAATTTGACCAATGATATCCTCGGGTAGTTGTTGAGGTAATAACCAGCGTCCATCATCTCCAGCGATTTGGAGATACAATTCTGTGTTACCTTGATCGACTCCTAACTCAGTTTTGTAAGTACGACATAGACGTTTGACTTGGTAGCGTTTATTATTATGTTCAAATGCCACTTCTACCCAACAGTCTACTGGTTTATTGAACTGAGCTTCAGCAAGAGCTCGCTTATTCAGCAGTTGGTCTTCTGAAGCAAAAGCAGCACTAAACTTTTCATAGAGTACCCACGAAAAAGCATTCAGGATGGTAGTCTTACCTGCACCATTATTCCCATGAATAATCGTAGTGTTTCGCTCGCCACTGGCTAACACAATCACGGGAGTCTTACCATAAAACTGACGAAAATTAAATAGCTGAATAGATAGCAGCTTCATTGAACTTCTTCCTTGACAATTCTCAGGATATCATCATTAATATTACGGGGAGTTTTCATATAGAGTTTATCCTTTTCTGCCTGCAAGACTCGCTCTATAATTCGGCGCACTTCTAGGGGAGCAGTGATAATCGGCTCCTGGACATCATGGAGTTCATTCTTGCTAGGAGAATAAGTAGAAGATTTTTCAGCTACTCTTCTGGAAATGACTGATGTAGCACCACTGGTAGAGTATCTAAATGTCATAACCGTATTTTTTAAAAAAGCGACTAACCTGTCAGATCGTGTCCGGTTGTTTCGGTAGTGTTATTTGTTGTTTATTTTAGTAATCGGTAAGGGTAAATAGGGAATAGCTTGGTAGTAATCACACTTACCAATTCCCGATTACCAATTATCAATTACCCACGCTTTACACTATCGATGTTCCCGGACATGATACCATATCCAGCCTGACTAAATTTATTGTAAGACTTTATTGTTTATTTATACTATAACCCAAAAATTTTGCCAGCTCTTAATAAAGAGAGTCACCCAAAGCAGTACTCTATCTCTGTAGGTTTTTAGTTTTCGATTGAAACCTGCCCACAATCACAGACAATCAAAAATGAAAAACGCAATTACGGCTTTCGGATTTTCTCTATTATCTTTAATGTTGCCCTCTGAAGCTAGGGCATATGATTTAGATTTCACTAATCTTTATGTGTTTGGTGATAGCCTATCGGATACTGGCAATTTGTTCAATATCAGTAAGGCAAGCAATCAGCTAAATCCCACTCTTCCCATCATCCCCCAGAGTCCACCCTACTTTCAGGGACGTTCTAGCAATGGTCCGATCTGGGTAGATTATCTAGCAGATGCTCTGGACATAGACCTGAAGCGATCTACTGATTTGTCGTTGCTGTTACCGGATTCCCCGATACTGTCTCCAATCACTATCACTCCCGATGGCCCTCGGGTGAGTTTTTTCTTCAATGGTGCGACGACTACTCAAAGCGTAAACTTTGCTTTTGGTGGTGCTGGAACCGGATTGGCTGGGATTGGTCAGTTCGGGGAGGTTGTACCGGGATTACTCACCCAAGTCCCAGGGTTTACCAATGACCTAATCGTATCTGATCAGATGGCTGACCCCAACGCCCTCTATATTCTGTGGTCAGGTGCTAATGATTACCAGAGTGTGGAACCTCCTAATCCTACTGAGGTCGTCGGGAATATACAGACAGCACTGAACTCCCTGTATAACTTTGGTGCTCGCAATTTCCTAGTGCTTAACTTACCGGATTTGGGAAAGATACCTCAATCACTGAGGCTAGGTAGTGCATTATCGACTCGCCTCACGGATTTGATCGAGCAGCATAACTCTGTGTTGGACTCCACCCTTAAGGTTTTGAGCCAATCATTACCTGACATTAACCTGATATTCTTTGATGAATATGACCTATTTAATCAGGTTGTGACCAATCCTGGAGACTTTGGTTTCACGAATGTGACGGAAACGTGCTTAGATCAAGCAACGTTGATTGCCTGTGCTAATCCAGACGAGTTTTTATTCTGGGATAGCTTCCACCCAACGACAGCTGGCCATCAGATCCTAGCGGAATCCACCTTAGCAGCACTTAAGTCCCAAGACAAGCCTGAATCTAAGTCTGTACCAGAACCAGTGTCTTCTGCTTCCTTAGGAGTGATAGGGCTTGCCTGGTTGCTTCGGAAACAGTTGAATAAATCCTGCTAGATTTTACTATTAAGTGTAACACAGTGGCAGCTTTCCGAGCTGTCACCGTTGATACTAAATTGATACTAAATAAATTGATACTACTATTGGTAAATTCTATGGGTAAATTTCTGTTAATCTTATCTGCGATCGCTTGTCTATCTCAGACTGCTATAGCTCAGACAAAACCAAGGCGTTGGGTCAGAGTCATGTCAAATGCTCAGACAGGCAATATCCACTACTTTGATGTCGATTCTTTGGTCACCACCACTGATGAAATGGGCAATCCCATCCACTCCTTTGATAGTAGGATAGTATTTGGTAATCCTCTCGAACCAGGAGTGTATTCTGCCATTATCACGGTTCAAGTTAATTGCCCTGAGCGTTCCATACGTACATCGCGTTTTGAACAATACGATTCCCAGGGTAGTATAATCAGCCGGGAAGAATCGGAGAATGATTGGTACACAATACCCACACCCGATACTCCAACGGTTCATGTCATGAATGGTTTTCACACCTTAGCTTGTAAGTCTAAGACTAATGTTGTTAACCGTTGACTGTTAACTGTTAATTGTTGATTGTTAATTGTTGACAGTTAACTGTGGAGTCGGAACTCTGCACTTTCCGACTCAGGACTCAATTGATATCACTGATCAGAAGATTAACTAATTCTTGGGTGATAGGGAAACCAGTTTGTTGCTCAAAGTGTAAAAACATCGGACTGGGGTTAGCTTCAAGAAACACGTATTCACCATTTGGCTTTAAACGCCAGTCAATCGCCGTCCACTGGAGCCAAAACGCTCTAGTGATAGCTTTACACTGCTGTTGCACGGTCTTTGGCAGCCTGACCGGAATCAATTGAGCATCGATATCTTCTCGAAAGTCAAGAGACTTGGAGCGAATTTCTGCCGAGTACATCGAGTCCCCAATTACATAGGTGCGAATATTGGTGCCAGGGATATACTCCTGTATAGTAACAGGAGAAAGCCGCAGGGCTAAGTTTAGTCGTTCAGGTTGTAGATGTTGTTCTGTTAAAAACTGGACATGAGCATCACCATAGACTGGCTTAAAAATTACTTGCTCATAAGACTTCGTAAACTTAATGATAGCGTCTGGATCATTACTAATTAGAGTATGGGGAATCGTTACACCCATTTGTTGAGCTTTGCTCAATTGTAGAGGTTTTTCCTTATGAAATTCATAAGCTTGCCATGAGTTAACCCAGTGAATTGAGGTTCCTTGCATCAACGTTCTTAGGGTACTCATAGCATCATTAAAAGCAACTCTATGCTGTAATGGATTTTTGATTGGGGGAATTTGAACTCCAGAAAAATTACGCCAAAAGATGCTACGAATATCTCTCAGACGTAATTGATAGCCATCGGATAGGGTGAGAATTCCATCGTTAGTGTGTGGCTGCCAAGATAGGCGTAATTTAGTAGGAAACAGAGAGGTATCGAGATAGTTTGTCTTGCCTCCAGCCTTAGTCAGAGCATAGTTGATATGCGCAGCGTGAGTATCTTCAGGGTTGCCCAAAATTAAAATATTCATCTATTGCCAAACAAAACGAACTAGTATTTATACTGTTCTGCTGATTACCCAAGTTCTTTTTTTGTTTCGGTTTACTAGATAATAGTGTGGCTAATCAAGTCAATATCATACTTTGTTTGGTAATAAATTGGTATTTTAAAACACACTCTAAGCCAAATTAATTTTGGTATACTATAAGTTATATTTCCCTGATCACAGCTAAATTTTATAGTTAAATACATCCTGATATTACTCCGAAAATATAGTGCACTCTGTTGACAAATTGCCTAAATGCTGAAAAACGCTGCTAATCGGTCCAGGGAATTGTCACTAGATGGCTTACCCCTTGAGGGCGACATTTCTCACTATAGCAATCCTATAGGATTGCTATATGCCCTAATCTTTATAATTACTAAAAAATTGGCAAGTGTGCCAATCTTGAGATTCTTTTCACTGGTAATGGTTTAAGGTCAATACCTGAGAGATGTTGTTTGTGTTCGATAGCAGTTAGGTTGTTACTCAAGGCTTCAAGCAGGTCTCCCCCTTCTTATGACAAGGCGCTTTGTGCTTGCACCCCCTTCTTCCTCGATCGCGAAGGTGGTAATATTGCCATCTTCTCGGCGTTGCTGAATTAAGGAATGAATGCGCGATCATTTGGTTTGATTGAAGCCCCCTAAATCCCCCAATTCTGGGGGACTTTGATAGTTTTGTTCCCCCCAGAATTGGGGGGCTAGGGGGGCAAAACCATACGCATAATCAGCAACGCCATCTTCTCCAATTCCATCCGTAACAATACCTCCTTCTTTACATGAGCTTTGGCGAGTAGGGACATTTAAACTGTCGTGTTGAGCAGGTGGACTGGCAAGTTGAGTATTCATGACTGCTTTGAATTGCTGAAAGCGCTAGTTCAAAAAGATGGTCAGAGAAATAATCTCTGTATGTAACCATGACAAAATAACCTGGCTTTCGTAATCCAGATAATTACTGATCCTGTTAAATCTTTTACAATTCTATATCCGTTAATTCTCTACTTTAGCTCTTATTCATGGATAAATACTAACTAAGTAGTGGCCCACAAAACTAGGGGAAGAGAAAGGAAACTCACTAAGGTAGACAAAACCACTGTCCGTGCTACTACCGGAGCATCTCCCCCAAACTCAGTGACCAAGACTACCGTACTAATTGCTACAGGCATGGCACTTTGTAACACCAACACCTGTAAATTTAATCCCTCCAGTCCCAATGCTTGACCAACGGTATGGGCAATTAGGGGAGCTACCAACAAACGCAAGCTAGTCGCAAGCACCTCATACCGTCCTATTACCAAACGGGTGCGGGACAATTGTATCCCCAACACAATTAAATCGATAGGGATTGCTGCCATACCCAACTGGTGAATACCCTTATCTAGCCCTAAAGGCAGTTTTAAGCGCAATAAACGCCAGGTTAATCCTGCCAGCATTGCCCAGAGTAGCGGTAGTTTTAGGGTTAAGCGCACTCCAGAACTAATACTACCCCCTTTAAGTAAAGCGGGACAAATAGCAAACATCAACAAGGCAGCTGTGATCATGTAAACTATAGCGCGTTCTAAACCCGGTGTACCAAAGGCAAAGGAATTGAGAGGAAGCCCCAAGTTTCCAGCATTGGGAAAAATAGCAGCAACCATAAAGCTTTTTTGGACAACTGCTGGTAATTTCAACAGTTTGCCTAACCCCCAACTCAGTAGGTAAAGCAACACAGCGGTAATGATCAAGCCAGCAACTAAACCAGTGGTGCTTTCGGTAGACAGTGTTGTCCGATACAAGCTGTCTGCTATCAACGCTGGTACCAGAATATAAAGAGATAGCTGAGAAAGAGTTTGCTTGTCCAGAGATAACGTGCGACCAGCAATAAATCCAATCAGGATAATTAAACCGACCGAAACGACAGCAGGTAGAATAACAGTCATTAGATAAATACTGAGATGAACCCCATTAAAGCAAAAGTCTTTTTATTAACCGTTTAGTGTTGACCGTTGACTGTTGACCTTCAAGCAACCTTTAACATTCAACATTCAACCTTAAACCTTAAACCTTAAACCTATTTTTGCTAAACTGCTTCAGTCGCCGCCGCAGTTGTTTAATATTAGGTCTGTGACCTCCATAACGCCAACGGATATAAGCATGGGAAATCTGCTCAATGACCTCAGCGGATGCTTGAGGCTGGTCTTGACTTATACAGCTAGCGTACTCTAGGGGAGTTTGAGTCGGATGTTTGACATACCCTTTGGTTGCTAAAATCTTGATCATTTGCTGGTAAATCTGTTCCATTGGTGGCAATGTTGCCAACCAGAAACGATAGCGCCAGTTTTTCCACTGATGCCAACCTAGCCAGCTCAGAAAACCAAATGCGATCGCTAATATCAAGCCGCTCAACATACCTAACCAACCACTAGATACCATCTTCCACAATCCAACAAATATTCGGATAATGGTACCAATGGTGAAATGCCATAGGTTGCTCAGTAAACCAGTGATTGGTGAGGGGAGCCAACCTGCTACCCACTGCCAAAACTGCCGCAAGACACTAAAGGTTTGATATTGCTCGACGGAGGGGGGCAGCAATTCATGACCTGGGATGGGGTCAAAGGCAAACCAACCGTATTGAGGGAAATAAACCTCAGTCATGGCATAGGCATCAGTATTGCGGACGATGTAAAACCCGGTAAAGGGGTTAAATTCGCCAGTGCCAAATCCAGCCACTAATCGGGCTGGGATGCCTATGGAACGGAGCATAATCGTGAGGGTGGTGGAAAAGTGGTCGGGATAACCACCTTGATACTTGAAGAGAAAGGCTTCCACCAAATCTTGATTTTCTTCTAAAAAAGGGAATTGTGAGGGGTCTTGGGGGAGGCGATAACGCTGCTTAACCGCCTGGGCTAGATACAAGGCTTTTTCATAGGAAGAAGTAAGAGGTTTTTCTGAAGTGGCTAGGAGTTCTTCAGTACGTTGCCTGACCCTCACAGCAATTTGAGCAGGAATATCCAGATAGTAGTTTTGAATCGACTTGGGGTAGTTATCCCCAGCTTGCTGCAACTTAGTGCGATCGCGAAATGGAACTTCTGATATTACGGTATAGGTTAGTCCTTCTACTAAACCTAAAGGCGATCGCAAACTGCCTTCTGCTCCAATACCTATTTCCCGCGACGGAAAGAACAATTCGTTAGGATAGGCCAAAGCGGGAATCAGATTCGGCAATTCTGATACAGCTGTATAGGTTTGAATTACCTTTTTGGTTTGACCTGTGATCAAGGCAGGTAAGAGTTGGAAGCGATAGGACCAGCTTGGTCGAGTTATTTTCTGAACTTGATTATCCCGAGAAATTTCCCAACCCTGACCCGTGTAGTGGTCAAACGCTAGCACTCGCCAAAATCCCGGTGCTTGAGAACGCACCCGCATCACTACCTTAGGTTTGAGTTCTCCCCGCAGATTCTGGTTAATCTTGCTATTAAAGCCATAGTAAAATGTCTCATCCAACTCACCAGAACCCGTAGCGTTTTGAGAGTCACCACTACCATTTTCCCCTTGCTGTTTCCCTTCACTTACATAGCCAGGGTTAACAATTAACCTATTTTGTGAATCAAATCTCCGGTTTGCCATTTCCCCAGGAGCACTGACGGGATACATCTGGATTTGATAACCAGGGAAACGAGGCATCAGAGCAAAAATCGTTAACCCTAGCGCCATAATTACCCCGATGAATAAAATGAGACGCTTTAGGGGTATGGGTGAGGAGTGTGGATTAAACCAATATAATTTTTTACCTTTTTTTTCCGTAGATATACCCAAGCGTGACTGGTAATCCAGGACAAGAACCGGTAATGCGATCGCTAAAAATACTAACAACAGAGGGGCAAACGCCAGAGTCTGACTCACAGTACCAGCGACCCCCAACAGGATTAGCCCAATTACCATCGAATAGCCTAAATCCTTGCGGCGCGGCAAGTCAAAGCTATGGAGAATTTGCAGCTGAACTAACAACTGAGCCAGAGCCAAGCGGGTATCATTGAGCTGACTGAATACATTGCCCAAAAAGGCTCCCAATGCCAGCAACATCCCCAATGCCAGCAAGAATTTCAGAGCAATGTTACGTTGGCGACGACGATACCAACTCCAGGTTGCTCCCACAATACTTAAGGGTACTGCCCAAAGACTCCAGAAGGTAGATGCGGCGACATCAACAGCCACAATTCCTACTACTACCAGTGCCTGTACCAACACCCTTAACGAAATCGACTCCTCTGTAGGAGGCAATGGCTTCGCCTCAAGACGCTGCCAAAACTGACTCACCATGGTAGATGCGTGATAGGTTATATGTCAAGCTTGGAATGTTAAAGGTTGGAATGTTAAAGGTTGGAATGTTAAAGGTTGGAATGTTAAAGGTTGGAATGTTGTTGGAATGTTGAAGGTTGGAATGTTGAAGGTTGGAATGTTGAAGGTTGGAATGTTGAAGGTTGGAATGTTGAAGGTTGGAATGTTGAAGGTTGGAATGTTGAAGGTTGGAATGTTGAAGGTTATAACCTGCAACCTATTCACCTGCAACCTGTTAACCTATTCACCTGCAACCTGTTAACCTATTCACCTGCAACCTGTTAACCTATTCACCTGCAACCTGTTAACCTATTCACCTGCAACCTATTCACCTATTCACCTATTCACCTGCAACCTGTTAACCTGTTAAGCTGCAACCTGCAACCTGTTAACCTGCAACCTATTCACCTATTCACCTGTTAACCTGCAAGTATTCTGACTAATTTGTCGGGCAGATTGCAAAGGTCAAAGGTTTCTGTTCTCCATGATGGAAGCGAATCTCGATAGAACAAATCTGATTCGGTTGTAAATCATAGGATTCTACACTCAGGTAACCTGGATAGGTACGTTCTGCTTTTGCGGAGGCTTGAGGTGTACCTAGAGTTAAGCTACCACCTCTAGGCAAACGAGTGCTGACCCGTAGCTGAGACACACCATCTTCTTGATGATATTCGGCTCGCAGAGTCACTAAACCAGCACTAGTCTCCCACTGGCGCTCCACAGGAGTTTGATTTGGTGAAACTGGAATGGTCAGGGTGGTAAGAATTTCCTTAGCTGCTAACAGAGCTAAGACCATCTTTTGGTCATTGTTAGCTTCTTCGTAAGGTAGGGATGGCAGTAGTTGTTCTGTAGAACGGGCACTTCCCATCAAGATGGTGCCACTCCAGGAGTTAAGGGCATAGAATTCGTCAGGAAACAGCTTTTGAACTGCCCTAACCAGTTTAGCCCCTAGCTGATACTGGGAAGACACTGCCTCAGAGCAGGCTTCTAGCAATTGAGATAAAACGTTTTCTGGTATGGCAGTTGGTAAAGCCAAGTTAGACAACTGTGGCATCCAAAACCTAACTCCGGAAACCCAAGACTCTGCTATTGCGTCAACAATATCAGTTTCATAGTCTGACATTTCTGTCTCCCAAGGAAACAGAGGTGGGTTAAGTTCAATTTGAGCTTGTAGTTTGCGCTTCAATAGCGTCTGGAAACGATTTTGCACGGTTGACATCTCTCCCAAGTTGTAGCGGCGGATTTCACCGCCTAGTGTAAGGTCATCATGGGTGATCGATTCTAGTGAATCCACCCACATGCGGTCTAAAACCGCTTCGCCATTGTGATTAGGGACAATGTTCAAGTTTTCCAAGTCCAGTGATTCTGATAAATCCAGGGGATATACATCAAAGTCAAAATCCGCTGCTGTTGTCTCACCCAGAGGTACAGTATCGTTTACTTGACCGTTTGATGGTATTGAAGCAGCGGGACGGGACTCTTTTAGCCAAGCCATTAAGCGGCTATAGAAAGCGTCCATATTGTTATCTATGTCACTATTCATCTTTAGATCTACCGGATCCGGATACTGAACTATTACGAATATCCCAGGCAATTTCGAGCAACTTAAACCATCGCTTCTGTGCCTGGTTTAGTGTACAACCCAAGGTCTTAGAAATTTCTTCATTGGAGTAACCTTGTTGTTTGAGTTTAAGTAATTCTGACTGTTGGGAGCTCAGTTTTTGTTGAAATCGTTGCCATTCTTTTGGTGTTAGCCCCAGATTTCGATCCAAATCTGCTCCCAGCCACTGATGTACCAATTCCCAGCGGTGAGACAGAGCAAACCGAATCAGATGATACTTAAACCGTTGTTGTAAATAGTCCCGCTGTCTGGGATTGATGCCTAAAATCTCCTCAATTTCCCTGGTTGGCAGGTCTTTCAGCCGCAGAGTAAAGTAATTTGCACAATCATGTTGCTGGCGTTCTTCGAGATAGGCAAATAATTCTTTGATTACAGTTTCCCGCAGGCTGGAGTCTAGGGGTTCAGAGTCTGATAACACCATTGCTTCCCGCACCTGCTGGATCGCCGCATCATTCCAAGTCGCATCTGACTCCTGTGCTGCTCCTTCCGCTGCTGTATCCATATCCACAGAGGTTTCTGGAGGTTGCTGTTGGGAAAAGGTTTGAGCACGTAGAATGACCAACTGTTGGGAACGGCGACCGGGTAAAGGAATACGTCGTTTACCATAGCGCTCTGTAAACGCCATATATTCTGATAGTTCCAGGAGACTGCGGGGACGATAGGTTTCCTCCAGGGAGGTTTCCCGCCGAAAGGCATTTAAGGCTTCGGCATAGAATCCCTGTAAGAAATCTTCAATCATATTCAGCCGCGCCTGGTAACTGGTCGGCGTTTGATGGGGTGTA
>NZ_JAAHGN010000380.1:0-6550 GCF_010672485.1 Moorena sp. SIO2C4
TCTGGAAGGCTGGGAAGCCCCTTTGTTAGATTTAAAGATGCCAGTTTGGACTCCAGGCTCTTACTTAGTGCGGGAGTATGCTCGACATTTACAAGATTTCTCTGCGGATAGGGGTAATCGTCTTTACCGTGGCGGAAACTGGCCAAGAATCATTGGCTAGTGGAAACTGGTGATGCCTCGGCTATCACTGTGCGTTATCGTATCTTTGCTAATGAATTAACGGTACGCACTAATCACTTAGATGCTAGCCACGGTTATTTTAATGGTGCTGCTCTGTTCTTCTTCATCCCAGGATTTGAACAACACCCTTGCCAGGTTACTATCGCGCCACCTAATCCCAATTGGCGGGTGACGACACCCTTACCAGCAGTGTCAGGCAAATTTAATACCTTCAACGCAAGGGATTTCGATACCTTAGTGGATAGTCCCTTTGAAATTGGTGATCATAAGCTCTATGACTTTGAGGTTTTGGGCAAACCCCATCAATTGGCCATCTGGGGAGAGGGGAATGCTGACCCACAACGGATTATTGAGGATACTAAGAAGATTATCCAGGTAGAAGCTGAGCTGTTTGGGGGTTTACCTTATGACCACTATTTGTTCTTGCTGTATCTAACTGGTAGTGGCTTTGGGGGACTGGAACATAAGGATAGTTGTTCGTTAATTTATTCGCGGTTTGGTTTTCGCGCAAAGGATAAGTACAATCGCTTCTTGCAACTGGTGGCTCATGAGTTCTTTCACTTGTGGAATGTTAAGCGGATCCGACCATTAGCCCTAGAAACCTTTGACTATGAAAAGGAAAACTATACGACATCGTTGTGGTTTTGTGAAGGAACAACCAGTTACTATGACTTATTGATTCCCCAACGAGCGGGTATCTATGATGCTAAGACGTTGTTAGAGAATTTGAGTAAAGAAATTACCCGGTTTTTAACTACACCAGGACGTAAGGTGCAGCCCCTGGATCAGTCGAGTTTTGATGCCTGGATTAAGCTTTATCGACGGGATGCAAACAGTGATAATAACCAAATTTCTTATTATTTGAAAGGTGAAATGGTGTCATTATTGCTGGATTTGTTAATCCGGGAGCGCCATGGAAATAAGCGTTCCCTTGATGATGTGATAAGAATTATGTGGGAGCAGTTTGGTAAAGGGGAAATTGGCTTTACTCCCCAACAACTGCGAGAGGTAATAGAATCGGTAGCAGAGCTAGATTTAAGTAATTTCTTCTCGAAGACTATTGAGGGTACTGGGGAATTGCCCTTCAATCAGTATCTCAAACCCTTTGGCTTACAAGTGGTGGCTGTGGATGAAGAATCTGTGCCTTACTTGGGGGTGAAGGTGAGAACTGACAATGGTCAGGACTGGATCCAGTTTGTGGAGATGGATTCTCCTGCGGCAGTGGCAGGAGTGGATGCTGGTGATCAGTTACTGGCTATTGATGGGTTGCGAGTCAATGGGGATCAATTATGCGATCGCTTAAAAGATTACAAAGCTGGTGATGTGATCGAGTTCAGTGTATTCCATCAGGATCAATTGGTCACTCTACCGATTACATTACGCAAATCTCAACCCAGTCGTTACCAAGTGATGCCAGTGAAAAATCCTACCAATGGGCAGCAGCAGAATTTTTCTGGGTGGTTAGGGGCATCTTTGGCCAAGATGAGTTGAGGGGTAAGCATTAAGCCGTCAGCTATCAGCTATCAGCCGTCAGCTATCAGCATTTAGCTATCAGCTATCAGTTTATGCGCAATGGGCTTTTACCCAGACTTTCAATTCTCATTAATCTCGAACTATTAAATTCTCCCGTTCGCGTAGCGTGACCATAGGCCTGCATAGGTTTATTTTAAGCTGACGGCTGACAGCTGACCGCACCTCAAGTAGCGTGCGCGTAGCGCATATGCTTACGAATTTCCTGCATCAGCTGTTCAGGAGTAACGGGTTGACATTTTCCTTCGGCAAACTCTTGTTGAGCTTCTTTAACATCTCTAATTCTCTCGGCTCTTCGGCGATCGCGAAGACGATTTATTAAAATACTAATTAGATTTTCTTGATCGTCTAAGGGCAGTTCATCGGCTGCTTCTAATATTTATGAAAAGGTAGTTTTTGTCATGATGCTTTGGATTTTACAGAAAATAAGTTTTCTTAATTATAGCAATTATCTCTACCATGAGGGACAAAGCGATCCCCCTAAATCCCCCTTAAAAAGGGGGACTTTGAGGTTGATAAGCGTACCTGATAAATCCAATCAACGCTATAGATTTTGTATCCACAGCGATCCCCCTAAATCCCCCTTAAAAAGGGGGACTTTGAGGTTGATAACTGTAGCTGATAAATCGAATAAACGCTATAGATTTTGTATCCACCACGATTTACCATTAGGATTTAAGAATTGATAATACCGGCTTACCACTACCAGCATGATTTGACACAGATAAGGAGTTCGATTGTAATGCTTCAAGCTTTACCAACATTTATAACTGTTGATCAGTTTATTACCCAGTATGGTGACAACGAACGCTATGAACTAATCGATGGGGAACTAATTGACATGGAACCTACGGGACCACATGAGGAAGTAGCAGGGTTTGTGGGACGGAAGTTAAATGTGGAGATTGACCGAGGATACCCAGATTATGTTATTCCCTACCGATGTCTGATCAAACTTTTAGCTACCCAAACAGCTTTTCGTCCTGATGTGATTGTATTAGATAGAACTCGGCTCGTAAATGAACCATTATGGCAAAAAGAGCCTGTGATTACGTTGGGAACCTCAATCAAGCTTGTTGTTGAAGTTGTTAGCACAAACTGGCAGAACGATTATGCTCGTAAGGTTGAAGATTATGCCATACTAGGTGTGCCTGAATACTGGATTGTCGATTATCTGGGCATTGGTGGTAGAGATTATATTGGTAAACCTAAACAACCAACCATTACAATTTGCACTTTACTAGATGATGAGTATCAAAAACAATTGTTCCGAAATGATGATGGTCTTGTTTCCAAAGTATTTCCGGATCTTAGTTTAACTGCTAACCATATTTTTGCATCTAGTCAAATTTAGATATTATTGTTAGATATATAGCAATTATCGTAGTCATGATGGACAAATGGAACCCCCTAAATCCCCCTTAAAAAGGGGGACTTTGAGGTTGAAAAGTGTACCTCATAACTGCGAAAAATTCTATATAATGGTAAAACCAGTGTATAAACGGGAGACAACATGAGTAGTGTCATATCAAAGCATATTGAAATTACACCGGGGGTTTGTGGTGGCAAGCCTCGCATTGCCGGTCATCGTATTCGGGTTGAGGATATTGTCATTTGGCACGAAAGAATAGGATTGTCGCCGGATGAAATTGTTTCACAATACCCTACTATTACCCTAGCGGATGTCTATGCTGCTTTAGCCTATTATCATGACCATTTTGAGGAAATCAGGCAACAGATTCGTGAGGATGAAGAATTTGCCCGTGATATGCAATAAAAAACACCTTCCTTGGTTCAGCAAAAGTTAAAGCAGTAAGATGCCCCAGACAATTATTATTTTATGGAATAGGGAATAGGGAACAGATAAGATCAAAAATATCTGTACATTATTACTATGAATATCTCTATATATAGCATTTTAAAATCAATTGAAGTGTGGCGACAGTTATTTCCAGAAGAAAACATTTCTTTAGATGAGTTATCAGAAAGATTAGAAGATTATTGTCTAAACCAAGCGATGGATGAGGCTAAGCTAACTCCTTTGTTAGACCGTGAAGCCGCACTAAAATACTTGGAGGAATCATACGGAAGGTTTATTTTAAGCTGACCGCTGACTGCTGACTGCTGTTCGCGCAGCGTGCGCGTAGCGCATATGCTTACCTCCCATTCAACTCTGGCTTCACCCAACAAGCCACTTCATGGTCAACACTTACTAATTCCAAGGTGGGATCGTTCTGCCAACATTTATCAATCACGAAAGGACAACGAGCAGCAAAGGGACAACCTTGGGGATAATTAGTTAAATCTGGTGGTAACCCTTCAATGGTCTGCAAACGCTCTTGGCGCTGTTCATCCAGACGGGGAATACTGTTGAGTAAACCAATCGTATAGGGATGGCGAGGATTTTTATAGATTTCCATCACCGATGCTTGTTCTACTACTTGACCGGCATACATCACTAAAATCCGATCCGCTAATCCCGCCAATAGCGCCAAATCATGGGTAATCCAAATCACGGCCATGCCAATTTCCTGGCGCAGTTTCTTGACTAATTCTACAATTTGGGCTTGGATGGTCACATCCAAAGCAGTGGTAGGTTCATCCGCAATCAGCAACTGGGGATTACAGGCTAATCCCATGGCAATCATGACTCGCTGGCGCATCCCTCCAGAAAATTGGTGGGGATAGTTACTAATCCGTTCCGCTGCACCAGGAATTCCCACTAATTCTAAGAGTTCAATTGCCCTAGATCGTCCTTGCTCTCGGGTCATTCCTTGGTGTAACCGTAGCGCTTCAGTAATTTGCCTTTCTACCTTTAGTACTGGGTTAAGGGAAGTCATGGGGTCTTGAAAAATCATAGCGATACGGTTACCCCGGATTTTCCGCATTTCCCCCTCACTAAGCTTTTGGAGGTCACGCCCTTCAAAAATGACCTCACCATTGGTAATCTTTCCAGGCGGAGAGGGGATTAGTCCCATAATCGACAGGGCGGTGATACTTTTACCAGAACCTGACTCACCAACTATCCCGAGGGTTTCCCCTTGATTGACCTGGAAGGAAATACCATTGACAGCATGGACAGTACCAGCTGGGGTGAAAAAGCGTGTTTCTAGATTACGAAGGTCTAGGATTGGTGACAAGGGAAAAAATTGAGTATTTTAGTATAGTTTATAGCAAAGGGAACAGGGAATAGGGAATAGGGAATAGGGAGTAGGGAGCAGGGAGCAGGGAGCAGTTAATAGGCAAGAGGCAAGAGGCAAGAGGCAAGAGGCAATAGGCAAGAGGCAAGAGGCAAGAGGCAATAGGCAAGAGGCAATAGGCAAGAGGCAAGAGGCAAGAGGGAAAAAATAATGTGTACCTCAAAGTCCCCCTTTTTAAGGGGGATTTAGGGGGATCCCTTTGTACCTCATCGCTATGATAAACGCTATATAAATGCTAGAGGAAAAGCGCTATCGTAGATTTCATAGTTTTCTACTCCCTACTCCCTACTCCCTACTCCCTACTCCCTAATTCTATAACAAGCATTCATCACATCTATTTTTAATAGTTGCTGCCCAACCAATAGCGGATTCTTCGGCATAAAATATAGCAGCGGGCAAATGACCTTTAGGAGCGTCTAAACTAAAGGTTAAGTGAGAATAATAATGCCAAGAATCGGCATCACCATTGCGCCATCCTACTAGATCGGCGAATTTATTATAATCTTGACTAACTTGCTGCCACAATTGAGATTGTACTCTAAATCCAAAATGACCTTGACTATACTGCTCCCAAAGATGATTGAGTGTTACCAAATCGTCGCAGGGAAAGTCTATTAGGTCGGATTCTCTGAGATAATTTAACCCTTGAAGCCATTCTTGCTCTTTTTTAGTAACGTCCTGCTGTTGTCTAATGGTTTTAGCTATGGATAATACAATTTTTTTGGTTTCCGCATCAGCAGCTTTCCACTGCACTTCCATCAATAAGGTCTTAAGGTGAGTGTAGTCTATTTTTAGATTAGTCATAAGTTTAGGGAGTAGGGAGTAGGGAATCGGGAATCGGGAGTCGGGAGTCGGGAGTCGGGAGTCGGGAGTCGGGAGTCGGGAGTCGGGAGTCGGGAGTCGGGAGTCGGGAATAGGGAACAGGGAATAGGGAACAGGGAATAGGGAACAGGAAAAAATCGTGAGGTGCGACCCGTGGAGAATTTAATTCTTAATGGTAAGAGCGCACCTATGTACTTTATAGTTATTAAAAACGCTGTAATCATTGTAATTATTACGATTGTAATTTTCAAGATTTTAATTGTATTTTTTTTATTTAATGTGCGATTAAAAATCAGCTAATCCATCAGGAATGTATAACTTAAAATATCGTTTTGTGTTAGAGTTAATTATATTAATATCTAGCAATTTTAATACCCATTAATTACACAGAATTTTTTACCGATTCCCGATTCCCGATTCCCGATTCCCGATGCCCGATTCCCGATGCCCGATGCCCGATGCCCGATTCCCGATGCCCGATTCCCGATTCCCGATTCCCTACTCCCTGCTCCCTGCTCCCTTTGCTCAACATTTACATAATTCAGAGTTTAATGAATTTTAATTAAATGTTCTAAATGTTGCTGGATTTACAGATAAAATACCCTTGGCCATAAAAATCAGCCATCACGTTGGAATAGATAATTACAGTTGTAAGCGTTCAGCTATCAGCTATCAGCTATCAGCTATCAGCTAATGCCCAAGCTACTTCAGGTGCTTATGCGCTATTGGCACGCTACTTGAGGAGTAGCAAACTGTTAATAAGAAAAGAGGTAAGCCTTCGGTTAATCGTAAGCATTCAGCCGTCAGCCGTCAGCCGT
>NZ_JAAHGN010000381.1:0-6526 GCF_010672485.1 Moorena sp. SIO2C4
CTATCGAGAGGTCGAATTCCTCAGCGGGTCAACCGTTGGTTTAAGTGGTTAGCCCCTGGATTACTGGTGAAGCGTTGGATACTTTTAAGTGCTGGTGGTGTAGTGCTAACAAGTTTGGGATTAGCGATTTGGGTAAAGCTGACCCCAGTTTTTTACATCATTAAATTCACAGCCCAAGTTTTAGAGAAAATTACCACCATTATTCCTAACCATGTGTCTGGTCCAATTGCGCTGATCTTGGGTCTGGTTTTCATCTTCTGGGGGCAAACCCGGACGGTAGGATCAATTACGGAAGTTTTAAAACCCGACCACGATCGAAAACTGATTGATGTGCTGATGGATCATCGTCGGTTAAACCGGGGACCGAAAATTGTAGTCATTGGGGGTGGCACTGGTCTTTCTAGCTTACTTAGAGGACTAAAGGTTTATAGTGCTAATATCACTGCTATTGTTACGGTAGCTGATGATGGCGGTTCCAGTGGACGGCTGCGACGGGAAATTGGAGTGCTACCACCGGGGGATATTCGTCACTGTTTAACGGCACTGGCAGACCAAGAAAAGTTGTTAACCGAACTGTTTGAATACCGTTTTCGAGCTGGTAGTGGTTTAGTCGGTCACAGTTTTGGAAACCTTTTCCTGACCGCAATGAGTGATATTACTGGGGATCTAGAACAAGCTGTTGCTGCTAGTTCTCAGGTATTAGCAGTGCGAGGAAGAGTGTTGCCAGCTACCCTAACTGATGTCAGCCTTTGGGCTGAATTAGCTGATGGACGTCGGATTGAAGGAGAGTCTAATATTACTGATGCTCGGGGAGTGATCAAAAAAATTGGTTGTACTCCCGAACATCCACCTGCTTTACCAGCAGCACTCAAGGCAATTCAGGAAGCAGATTATATTATAATAGGACCCGGTAGCCTCTATACCAGCATTATTCCCAATCTGTTGGTGCCAGAAATTACCGATGCGATCGCAGCTCGCTTGATACCCCGCATCTACGTTTGTAATATCATGACCCAGCCAGGGGAAACTGATGGATATAGTGTCTCTGATCATATCAAAGCTATTGATGAAGCCTGTGGTAAAAGGCTATTTAACGCGATACTGGTGAATCGAAAATACCCCTCAGCTGGCTCACTGATTAAGTATGCTCAAGTTAAGTCTCATCCAGTATTTCTAGATCGAGAAGAAACTTCTAAATTAGGGCGTCGGATTGTAGTGACCAATGTAATGTATGAAGATGAGGAAACTAATTTAGTGCGGCACAATTCAGAAAGGCTGGCAAGGGTTTTATTACGATGGTATAGTCGAGCGCATGCTTAGATAAGGTGAGTGCGATGAAAATTTTTAAAGGAAAATAAAAGCTGAGATGTTAACTCAGAATAACCATTATTCGAGGTACTCTATTGCTAATAACTAATGACCAAAATTTTTCTAGCTGATGCTGAAGCAACGCGATCGCTAGGTGTGGAATTGGGGAAGTCTCTCCCAGCTAGTAGCATCATTTTGCTGGAGGGAGACTTAGGGGCTGGCAAAACAACCCTAGTTCAGGGTATTGGTGAGGGAATAGGCATTACTGATGCCATTGTCAGTCCCACCTTTACTCTGATCAACGAGTACACAGAGGGACGTCTCCCCCTGTATCACCTCGATTTGTACCGCTTATCTACCTCAGAAGTAGAGTCATTAAACCCAGAAAACTACTGGGAGGGAATTGAAGTTGCCCCAGGAATTGTGGCCATCGAGTGGGCTGAGCGCCTACACTATTTGCCACCCAGTTATCTACATCTGACACTAACCTATTCCCAGGACGGTGGACGTCAGGCTCAATTCACCTGTAACGGTCAGTTTGATTTAGGTTGGCTGTTGGATAGGTTATCTGGTTGTTCGCCCTTGGCGTCGAGTGTAGAGTAGGTTAAAGGTTAGTGGGATTGAGGTTGCCTGTTTGATAAGTTAGAAGGTTTAAGGTCTAAGGTTAGAAAGGTTGAACGCGATCGCGTGGCCGAAAGGCCAAGGTTAAGTACCTGGACATAAATTCCGTTAACTGTGTTGTTAACTTGATTAGAGTTACTCAACCCCTTTCTGTTTCCTGATCCGAAGTTCCCTATTTCTTGATATCAACAGTCAACTTTAATTTTTTCCCACTACCTATTCAATCCTATTATTAAATCCTATAGTTAAATCCGATAGTGTTTAACTGGTAAAAGTTAAAGCTTCACCTCGCACATCTGTGTTCAATTTTCCTCTGTCGTAGACTACTTGACCACCAACAATGGTCATCACTGGCCATCCGGTTAAGTTCCAACCTTCAAAAGGACTCCAGCCGCATTTTGTTAAAAGTTCTTCCCGTAACACTGGGTGGTAATTTTCCAAATCTACCAGTACCAAATCCGCATCATAGCCAGGAGCGATCGCACCTTTGTTGGGAATTCCATAAGCCTTAGCAACTGCTGTAGACATCCAGTCAGATACTTGAGCCACACTACACCGTCCCTCTATGGCTTGAGTCAGCATCAGTGGCAGAGATGTTTCTACTCCAGGCATTCCCGAAGGAGTGTGGGGGTACCCTTTGGCTTTTTCCTCCAAGGTATGAGGAGCATGGTCTGTAGCGATAAAATCGATCACGCCATCGAGTAGAGCTTGCCAAAGAACTTCGTTGTCGTGGCAGGAGCGCAAAGGCGGATTCATCTGTGCCAGGGTACCAATCTCTGCATAGGCATCGGTATTTAGTAATAAGTGCTGGGGAGTGACTTCCGCCGTCACCCAGCTAGGTTTGTCTTCCCTAAGCAATTCAGCTTCTTCCGCTGTGGATAGGTGCAAAATATGCAAGCGCCGCTGATATTTTTTAGACAACTTCAGGGCTAACTTGGTGGCATTAAGGGCAGCTTGATTGTCCTGAATCTTAGAGTGAACAGCAGGGTCAGTAATTCCAGCAAATTCCTTACGCCGCTGATTAATTCTAGCTTGGTCTTCAGCGTGTACTGCAATTAAGCGATTGTACTTCCGAGAACCTTCGCTAAAACCTTGAGCAAAAATTGGTTCTATCACTGCTTCATGATCTACCAATAGTGCACCATGAGCTGAACCCATGAATATCTTAATCCCACAAGTCGGCTGGGCATTGTGCAAATCTGGCTGATTTGCTGGTGTTGCACCGATAAAAAAGCCATAATTAACTAAACACTTATCTGCCGCTCGCTTGAGCTTGTCATCCAGTGGGGCTTGGGTCGTCGTCGGAGGACGAGTATTCGGCATCTCTAAAAAGGACGTCACTCCACCCTTGGCACAGGCACAACTGGCAGTAAATAAGTCTTCTTTATGTTCTAGACCTGGTTCCCGAAAATGGACTTGGGGATCAATTACCCCTGGCAACAAAGTTAAGCCTTGAGCGTCTATTTCTTTATATGCCGTAACGTCCGTTGGCACTGGGATTTCTGGGGCAACCTGAACAATCCTTCGACCGCAGGTGTGGATATCCCCCAGTAAAAATTCACCAGAGGGCAATAGAATACGAGCATGGCGGATAAACAAGCAAAAGTCAGACAACATAGGAGGATGTTAGAATTTGACAGTTTCCCTGCTCGGTGTCTAGGTAGATACAGTAGATACAAACCTGATATATAGCTAAATACAGACAACCGCAGCTAACCTACCACCATGGCACAAACAAACAGGGTTGTCCTGCCAAATTGACTTTATTCACAAAACTTTACATAATCTTGATTTAGGCTCCCCTACTAACTTTAAATTTTTAAGATCTAGCTAGAAAACCCCAGAGGTTTAAATTTGCTGTTAAATTTGCTGTTAAACTTGCTGATAATTTCCCAATCAGCTATTTGTTTAAATTTCCTCAAACTTGTGTATCGGTAGTAGTTGAATGGATATGAGTCGTGTACCAGATAAAAGACCAGAAAAAAAACCTACACAGCCTTCTAAAGACAATGCTTGGGTAGAAGGAATCAAAACGATTAGCTTGAGTGCTGTTCTTGCCTTTGGGATTCGCACGTTTGTGGCTGAAGCGCGATACATCCCATCGGGATCGATGCTACCGACACTACAGATTAACGACCGCTTGATTATTGATAAGATAAGTTATCGCTTTTTCCAAGACCCACAACGAGGAGAAATTGTGGTATTTGCTCCCACTGAAAGGCTGAAAGAGCAAAACTTTAAAGATGCTTTTATCAAGCGTGTAATTGGTTTACCCGGTGACAAGGTTTTGGTGAAAAATGGGCGAGTTTATATCAATGATAAAGAAATAGAGGAAAAGTATATCGAAGAAGCACCACAGTACGATTTTGGACCACAAACAGTACCACCAGACCAATACCTAGTACTGGGAGATAACCGTAACAATAGTTACGACTCTCACCACTGGGGCTTTGTCCCTCGTGACAAAATTATCGGTCGTGCTGTAGTGCGGTTTTGGCCGTTAAATCGAATGGGGAAATTGAAACCAAATCCGATTTATCCTGAAGGATTAAATCAGTCAACTGACTTATGAAGTCTAAGTACTTCATTATTTATATTTTACACTCGCTTCGCTCGCTGGACACCAAGTTTGCACGACACGACCAATTAATTCTTGCCCTAGCCAGGGGGTATTACTAGAAAGGGATTTGAGGTTTTTTTGGTGAACAATCCAAGGGGATTGAGGATTGAATAAGACTAACTCAGCGGATTGACCAGTAGCAGTGCTAGGGGGGTCTTGCTGTAGACAAATAGCAGGATTTGTGCTAAGACTTTTCCAAAGTTCTAAAGCTGACCAATCCCCTGTCTCGACTAGAGTATGCCAGAGCAGGGGTAGGGCTAGCTCTAAACCAATCACTCCTGGTGGTGCTTCAGCAAAGGCAACGGTTTTTTCTTCATAAGTGTAGGGAGCGTGGTCAATTGCGATCGCATCAATAATCCCCTCCCGAACACCTCGGATCAGTGCGGCTTGGTCAACTGGGTTTCCCAACGGCGGTTCCAAGCGCAAATTGGAGTTGTAACTGCATAAGTCTTCCGTATTGAGCAATAGATGCATCCAAGTGGTACTGGCTGTTACTGGCAACCCCGCTGCTTTGGCTGATTCAATCAATTGGACAGCACGACTGGTGGAGATACGCATGAGATGGACTGGCGTGCCAGTGGTTGCTACCACTTCTAATAAGGCAGCGATAGCGGATGATTCTGCGATCGCAGGATTCCCTGGCAAACCCAAAGCAATTGACTGGATACCTTCTCGCATCACTCCCCCATTTGCCAACTTAGGGTCACAAGCCCAAAGTGCCACTGGTTTACCCAAGGATTGTAGGTATTCCAACAACCGTCGAACTAGTGCTAAATTACATAAAGGACCTTCATCGGTAAAGCCCACTACTCCCCCTAAAGCTAGTTCAGCTAATTCAGTCATTTGCTGTCCTTCTAACCCGATGGTGAAGGCACCCCAGTGATAGAGTTGAGGTGAGCAAGGGGGGAGGCTTAGATAGGGAGAGTTTTGGAGTTCTTGCCGTTGTGCTAAAACAGCAGAATTGTCTAGGGGGGGTTTAGTGTCAGGCAAAATGGCTAAGCGAGTAAAGCCTCCATTTGCCGCTGCTGCCAGTAGTGAAGACCAGGTTTCCCGTTGCTCATGTCCTGGTGCACCAGAATGGCTGTAGAGGTCTACTAGTCCTGGTCCTAAAATGTGTCCCTGACAATCTTGCACCACTGTATCGCCAGAGATTTCCTTGATGTGAGTTTCTACTGCCGTGATTACACCATCAGTAATCAGCACATCAGCGACTTGGTCAATTCCAGAAACTGGGTCTAAAACCCGGACTTGTTGAAGTAGTTTACTATTCATTGGGGAAACGGAAAATGAAAAATAATTGGCTTTTAACTTAATCCCCCTTTCTAGCTAATCATATTTAAATTACTTGTTATGACGACTTATTTTTTACATTACTAAGTATATTTTTAAAATATAGCAGTCGCCAGCGATGCAGCGCGGTCTTGGGGAGGCAGCGCGGTCTTGGGGGTCCCCCCCATGAGCGACTGCCGTGGTTTCCCCCGGAGACGAAACCTGATTACGTTGAGCCTTTATGGTTGGTAGGTTATGCAAAAAAGGGTTAAAACTTATTGATTAAGGCTCAACTGTCTTACGGTAACTTCAAACCATGAGCGACTGCATCAAGACAGGGCAGTTAGGACATGACAAAAGTCTCACACCCTTTGTAAGCGCAAGAGTTTGACTTCTGACTTCTGACTTCTGACTTTTGACTTCTGCTATACCACTTTGCCAGATTTTGTCAGACTTATAAAGATGTAATAAATAGGCCGAAAACAATTTATTTTTCAAGCTTTATGAGTCATTACAGACTTTCTGGGAGCATCCAAATTTGGAATAAACATACCACATTAAGCTGTATTAACGTGATGTTAATGCCTATAGAATAAGAGATATTTCCCAAAATAGTATGCTCCCGAATTTATTAATTTTTATTGGCAGCAAATACGTTAACCAATTTGACCACTTGTGCAGGTCTATGATAAAATGTCCAATGCTGCG
>NZ_JAAHGN010000382.1:0-6522 GCF_010672485.1 Moorena sp. SIO2C4
AATAGTTGCGCTGTAATCCCGGTGGAACCAACTTTGTTGACATTTTTATGGCGCTCGCGGGATATTCCGTCAGAGAAGCGCGGAGATACCCCCTGGATGCTATTGCATCTTGCATTGGCGGGCCTTGGTCTATCTTGGTAGACTTTGGTAGCTAAAAAGTATCGGTTTACGAATTTATTCCTCAATGGATATTTTTTTTCTTCTGTTGTCGGGAATCCCTATCTTGATGCAGTCGCTCATGAGGAGGGGCGGCATCAAGACAATGAAAAGCCATTTTTACACAAATGGCTTGTAGGGATCGTAAGCATTCAGCTATCAGCATTCAGCTATCAGTTATTAGCTATTACCATTCAGTTCATGCCCTACGGCCACGCTGTCTTGATGCAAAGCGCGAGTGGGGGAAACCCGCTTTGGTGGCGCTGCATCGCTACTTCAGGTGCTTTTGAAGAAAACAGGTAACCATTTGTTTAATCTGAGTTACGTAACCCCCAAAGCTGAAAGCCCCGTGTTTTTAAACCGGGTCAGAAGTTACCGCAAGAATAGTGCAGCCTTTATAGTTGGTAGGCTATGCATTAAAGGTGACAGGTTTTGTTGTAAGGCTGCACTATTCTAAGGTTTCGTCTCCGGGATGAAAGCTAGTAGCGACTTTAGTCGCCGTGAAAAAGGTTTGACTATAACTTGACAGTTTTCCTCAAACGTACTAGCGTAATAATATAACAGAATAGGTCGAGTTCTGATGATCATAATAGAGTTTAAGGCATACGGGAAACCTATCCAATATCAAGCTATAGAAGAAGCAATTCGGACAGTCAAATTTATCCGTAATAGCTGCATCCGTCTATGGATGGACAATAAAGGGACGGGGAAATATGACCTTAGCAAATATTGCAAGATACTTGCTAAAGAATTCTCATTTGCCAATGAATTAAACTCTACTGCTCGGCAAGCTGCGGCTGAAAGGGCATGGTTAGAAGTTACCGTAAGAAGAGTGGAGCCTTTATAGGCGACAGGCTATGCAAAAAAGGGTTAAAACTCATGAAATAAGGCTCCACTCTTCTAAGGTTTCATCTCCGGTCATCAATTTCTCGCTTCTTTGAAAACTGCAAGAAAAAGGTACCAGGAAAGAAAGGTTTTCCTAGCTTTCAAAAACACTGTAGGTCGGTTGAGTATAAGCAATCAGGATGGAAGTTATCCCCTGACAAGAAATCAATCACTTTCAGTGACAAGAAGGGAATTGGAAAGCTAAAGCTCAAGGGTACCTGGGACTTGTGGCGCTTGGACAAGAAGCAAATTAAACGGGTTCGCATTGTAAAAAGGGCTGATGGGTATTATGTTCAATTTTGCATCTCTGCTGAGATAAATGAACAATTGGATCCAGTTGACGCTACTGTAGGATTAGATGTAGGGCTAAAAGATTTATACACCGATTCTAGAGGTAACACAGAACCCAATCCCCGATTTTATAGAACTGGGGAAAAGCGTCTGAAATTTTATCAGCGTCGAGTATCTCGAAAAAAGAAAGGCTCATCTAACCGTAAGAAGGCCGTTAATAGACTAGGCAGACAACATCTCAAAATAAGTAGGCAGCGTGAAGAACATGCCAAGAGACTGGTTAGAAGTTACCGCAAGAAGAGTGCAGCCTTTATAGTTGATAGGCTATGCATCAAAGGTGGCAGGTTTTGTTGTAAGGCTGCACTCTTCTAAGGTTTCGTCTCCGGCACGTTGCGTAATCCGGTCTAACGACCTGGTCGCCTATGAAGATTTGAGAGTGAAAAACCTGGTTAAAAACCATTGTCTAGCTAAATCTATTAACGATGCAGGTTGGTATCAATTCAGAAAATGGTTAGAGCACTTTGGCCAAAAATTTGGTAGAGTCACCGTTGCGGTAAATCCTGCCTATACAAGCCAGAATTGTTCAGATTGTGGCGAAGCGGTTAAAAAGTCACTGTCAACTAGGACTCATGTCTGTAAGTGTGGGTGCCAGTTAAACCGAGACCACAACGCTGCAATCAATATCCTGAAAAGAGCCTTGGGTACGGTGGGGCACACCGGAACCTGGATCATTGATCCAAACTCTTGTGGAGAATCGACCTCTACTCTTCCTGATTCCGGTCTGGTTGAGCAAGTTGGCTCTATGAAGCAAGAATCCCCGCGTCTAATGACCGGGGAGTGTCAAGTCAGCTAATCGAGACGACTGACCGCTGACCGCTGACCGCTGAATGCTTACTAGCGATCGCTATAAGTGTTGGTTAGTAAGCTTTGTAGGGATTATTTTCTAAAAATTTATCATAGCCACACTAGGAGAGCCATTTTCCTTCACCTGTTTGTAGTCTTGAAGTTGCTTTTCCAGCTCAACATGCAGGTGATCAATCTCCTCTTTTTCCAGGATTTCTAATAGGGCTAGATTCAAGTTTTGCTGGGCAGCAATGTATAGGTTTGTATCAATCACAAATACCCTAACTATAATCACACGAGCATTCTCTTCAATGTGGGAAAATAAAACTAACATGTTCTGCTTATGCAAGCCATCGATAGACGGAATTTTATCTTCAATAGCCTGACAAATGCAGCTAGTTTGCTCAGCCGAAATTCCATCAACTTTCAGAGTTAAATTTATGCCCCACTCAAAGGTATCGCCAGTCTTCTGGGACCAATTTTCCACAACGCCAGCAATCATTTTAGAATTGGGAACTTTTTTGATAGAACCCCACTCAGTCAGACGAAGCTGTGTACTTCTTAGACCAATACTGACGATCTGAACAAAACCATTGACTCCGTCCACTGCTACCCAGTCACCGGGTTTATAGAGACCATCAGCGTAGATAATCACCGTACAAAACCAGTCATAGATAATATCTTTCATTAACAAACCTAAGGCAACACCTGCACCACCGACTAGACCGATCAGTGCACCGGCCGATGTCCCCAACAAAATCTCACTGGCTTTAATCACAGCAATCAGGATTGCTGCTGTCTGAAAAAGCCTTGGGAAGTAGGGGACGAACAAATCGTCCAGTTCAGTTTCAGTGTGTGCCGCCAATCCCGCTAGCAGCTCCCCCAGTAGTGGAGCAGCACGGTAAAGAATATAGGTGGCAATGAACAGAGCGCTCACAAAGAGCATCTCGGGGATTTTCTGATTCTGTTCAGGACTAAGATGGGTTGCCGCAACACTATGTACTAGCCATAATCCAGCCAGCCAAATTAGCCAGCCTAATGGTGCCCTAAGAATCTTAATAAACTCATCGTCTAGGGTAGTTTCTGTAGCGCTAGTCAGACGCTCGATTCTGTCAATGATTATGGCAGTGAACAAACCTCGACATATCTGGGTAAGGAGGAGGATGATCACCATAATAACTATCGTGGAAAGAGGGATGTTGCCGAACTGGAAGTCGGAATCAAATATCCTTTCTTTGATTAAGTTGATAAGGTTTTCCATAGTTTTGACTAAAAAAGAACAGCAGAGAGCTCCATCTACCTAGTTGGCACTGGTTTTTAAACTTAGATATTGCACTAGGACAAAACTACTTAATAATAGGTAAAATTGGCTCAAATCGCATGGTATTTAAAGACTAGTTATTAGTTACTATTTTTCTATAATAACTAGTCAGAGTTTTATCAATGTAGATAATAACTTGTGTTCCATGAATCCTAACTAAGAGGTTGTCTGAGAAGTCTCATTTGCTACATCAAAGCCCCCTAAATCCCCCGAGCAATCCCTCGCTCGGGGGACTTTTAGCCGCAAATTGATTCTTGTTCCCCCCAGAATTGGGGGGCTAGGGGGGCAAAATTCAGTATCAAAAAACTTTTCAGATATCCTCTAAGAAGTTATTAGCTTTTATTTAAAGGTAAGACACTTCAGTATAATCGAAAAAAAACAATACCAACTATAGTAATAACACTGATCATAAATGTATTATCAATTAACGTAGTAATTGCTTAAGTAAGAGGACGTAGAAACTACGATTCAAGGAATCAAGAATCCAGCTATAGCGTTTTCAAAGGAGTTGTCAAGTCATAGATTGTGGAAAAAGGCAATAGACAATAGGCAATAGCTCCAGATTTTTATAGTAAAATCAAATAAGATATTCTCAGTTTTCCAATCGTTTTAAAACGCTATATAATACTGATATAGCAATCCTAAAGTTTTTGTTAAAAATACGTTATCTTCAAATAGTTTTGATAAAAAAAATGGCCTGTTAACCATTCCAAAACTAACACCATCAACTAACCTATCAAATCTCCATAGTTTTCCCTTGAATTTAAATAATTAATATTTCAATCAACTCTTAGTAGTTCGTACTTAATTATTGTCTCGACTATCAGTTTATATCTAACTCAGCTAAAATTTATAAATTTTAAGGTAAAATAACTAAAACTTTAAGTAGATCAAGATTGGATAAAAAAAAATATGATGATATAAAATTCGATAGTTTATCCCTTTCCCCACAAGGGAAAAGGGAACAGGGAAAAGGGAACAGGGAAACATAGGCAGGCGTGGTAGGTGTTTAAAGTGTGGTAAATATGGTAAGTGTGGGGCGCGGGGAGCAACTGGCGTCCTTTCCACGGGGCTTTAGTAGAGCCCCTGGCTTAACAGCAGGACGTCACTGGCTCGAATCAAGTACTGCCCATGTCTGTTGAATGCCAAGGTTATTGGTAGCAGTGTTGCTACCATTCTTGAGTCATTGGCAGCATATTCCACAAGAAGCACCGATTCCTAACGTAGTGAGTCATCGGTAGCTTCTTAGTGATGGTGTTTACTTATGCTGTTTTGTGGCTCCGAATGTACGGTGGTGGCTAACTTGGGCACCAGAGTTCCATAAGTAACTGAATTACGAACCTTCCTGCCAACCTTCAATAGCTGCGAACAAAACATTCACCAAGGGATGATCTACCGCCTCTTTAAATGCCTCTGTTCCCCCCGTTTTTAAGACATTAATCACCCTTTGTTTTAGGGTGGGTTTACCTTCAATCTGATCCACCGCCTTAGCCACCACTGCCATTTTTTCAGCATTGCTTGAAGTGGGGTTAGTTTGGGACAGTTGCTTTAAAAGCTGTTGAATTTCTGCTGCTGCCTCAGTTAAATTATGGTCTTTGGAATAGTCGTTTAACGTACCACCGTGCTGATCTCTATTAGCGAAGCCACCACCAAATTTGGCACCACGGAGGTCATTGTTAATTGGCTGTTCAGACATAGTGTTTCCCTCATTGTGATAATTTTCTGCATACAAACTCGGACGCTGTAGCGCTGTTTCTACCTGTCTAATTAAAAGATTAATTAAATTATCTTTTTCTTGAATCAAACGTAGCAAAGCATCTTGAGATAAAGATTTAAGTTCTTCTTTCCGTTGAAGGTTTTCCTTTGGCTTCCAGGTGCTACTCAGAGATTGCTGCATCAACTTTGACTGCTCGCTCCATGGAAGCGATTGGATAGTTTGCTTGATAGTTCTAAAGAATTCGACAATGGCTTCTTCTCTTTGATAGTTTGATATTCCATAATCCTCAAAAATTCTGGGGATTGAATAGGGAATATTGTGATATATGATAAACTGTTCAAGAGTAGAAAAAGCAATGAGATGTTGTTCGTAGGAAAGACTCCTCCTTTTTTCTAAAAAGCGATCGCATAACTTAATTACTGCACTATACACTTTGTCTGGTAAATTTTCGACAAAGTACCTTGTAAATTCTTCGTCTGTCATAGTTTCCCTGTTATCAGTTCAGCAACCTGTTTGTAAGATGTTCAAGATTTTAATATTTTCAAGATTTTTCCATATAGTTCCATGCCTGTTTGAAAATCTAAATTCCCGGAAAACTTGAATGTTTCTACTTCTTTGCTCTTTAAGCCTTGTGGCGGCACAACTGCTTTATAGATAAGGAGAGTTTTTTGAGGAAAAAGAGCCAAGCAAGCTCCTAAATCGAGATAGGCTATAGCCTGAAATTGTTGAGATGATTCTTCTAATAAAGGTAGACAAATAATCGCACTAGAACAAGACTTAATTTCATCAATTCGAGTATTAACTGTTTCTAAGCTATTAGACTGACTGCACTCTATCTTATCTAAGTTAGCTATCTCGGCATCTCGTTCGTATAAAGCCTTAAATATAGATAGTCCCAATTTGCTCAAAAAATTGTTCCCTGTAATAGGATTAAAATATTTTATTAGGTCTCTTATTATTAGGAATTGGTAGCATACCCATGTTTAACGAACAACTAACTAAAACTTTAACTATATAAAGCTTGTATAAAAAAAAATATGATGAGAGAAAATTCGATAGTTTATCCCTTGATCCACAATGGATATCATCTATAGCATTTACAAGGGAACAGGGAACAGGGAATAGGGAACAGTAGGAAAAAGCTCGGAAGATTTTTTGGTGTTATTAAAAAGCGATGCAGAGGTGCGACCCGTGGCGAATTTAATTCGCCTACGGAAAACGCACCTAAGCGGTCTTGACCACACTGCATCGCTACTCCCTACTCCCTACTACCTACTCCCTAAAATCTAGGACGAGGGTACCTAACCCA
>NZ_JAAHGN010000383.1:0-6514 GCF_010672485.1 Moorena sp. SIO2C4
TATTAGGGTTTAGTTCCAAAACCTGTTCATATAGTCCTAGGGCTTTGGTAATTTCCCCCTGTTGATCCTGGGTAGTGGCTTGTTGATAGATGGGATTAGTTTGGTCTTGGTCTATTTTTTCTAGTTCTAGGATTTCTTGCTGGAGTGGGTAACGTTTAATCAACCAGCGCCGGATAAATTCAATGGTTACTTTAGATTTATTTTTATCTAAGAAACCCCGTTCCGCTAGTTGGTCTGGTGCTTTTATTAAGGATGTTGTTGGAATAACGCCGTAGTTTTCGAGTAGACTTACAGCAAGTTTTGCCCCCCTAGCCCCCCAACTTTGGGGGGTTCTTGAGTTAAAGTCCCCCAGAATTGGGGGATTTAGGGGGCTTGCAGTTGGTAGTGAGGTCAATTCATCTGAAAACGGCTGTAATGGCTGGTCTGAACTATTTTTAGAACTATTTTTAACGAGATTATCCGCCTCGGCAAACGCAGAGAATACTACTCGTTCTGGGATAGATAATCCGGCTCTAATCCCTAGCAATCCAGCACTAGCATTTTCTAGGGCTTGGTCTACACTGTTTTCCACATCTTCTGGGGTGATTTGCCACTGCTCTAACTCCCTAGCTCTGCTAAAAATAGCAAAGCATAGGACTTGGGTAAAATAGGGATGCCCGCTAGATAACTGGTAAATGGCTTGGATAGCAGCAGGTTCGTAGGTGAGTAGTCCTGCTGCTGGTTTGGTAATTAGCTCCTGGGTAGTTTGTTGATCAAGTAAGCCAATTTCTTGGGTTGGGGCATCTTTGAAGATCCGGAGTAAATTCGGTAAATCTTTAGATTCCTGTTCCACACAGAGAATCAGGTATAGATTATCCTGTCGAGAAACTAGAGATTTTAAGTAAGGAAATAAATGGTGGTATAATAGGTTATTATCTTGATGATTATCTGGGCTATTTAAGGTCTCAAATTCATCCAGCAATAATGCTAATTTTTGGTTACCCAACCTTTGATAAACTTGGGGCAAAAACTGCTTATAAAAAAGCGAGGGATCGTTGTCTAGGGCTATAGGGTCAGGCAAGGGGATTTCAGGGGAGTCTAGTTCCAAGCTATCCAGGATTTCTATGGCCAGTTCCTCCAAGACCTCACCAAGAGATTTGTGACTGTAGGATTCCAGATCAAAAGGAACAAAGGAAAAGCTATCTAAGTCAACCGATGTAGGAATATGACGGAGTAGGGACGACTTACCAATCCGCCGTTGACCGTACACTATCATAACCTTGGTTTTATTCTTGAGGTTATGCTCAATAAACCGGAATAAGCTTCGCCTACCCCAAAATAAGTACTGGTCATTATCATCAATTGGACGACCAATTACATAGGGATTTCTAGGAACTATTGAAATCATTTTTTGTCATCTCCGAGAGAGATAGAGATATAACGTTTACTGCTTTAGTTAGGTTATTTTTATTTACTCCATACTCTATCCTATCCAATTCTTTAGGTTTTGTATAACTAGTTTTATAGACAACTCCCTAGGATGCTGTTTAGAATCCTTATATTTCCTTTCCAGGTTATAAGTCTAAAGTTTTAGTCAGTATTTTTAGTCAGTCTTGGTGAAAGGGAATTAGCTTGTATCCCCTCAAACTTGATGATCACGGTGACTTTTCAACCCCCTCTTGGTCTTGCTCTGATACGAATTTAAATTCACCGTCAACCACTTCCACCAAGACAGGTTCACTCTCACGCTCCCCTTGGTCAGTAAACTGCAAACCCAACCCTGAGGTATCACTCGGTACAAGAGTAACAAGATTCTTGCGGAGTCTATCTAGAACTAGTTCGCGGTCCGCGTCCTTGAACAAAGCCTGAATAAAGGCTTGAGTAGCATCGAAGCTAGTGGCAGTCGCCCAGCTAACATCTCCTCCCCATAGTTCCTTAGCTGCTGTAGAAAAGGTTATTGCCTGTGGTACTTCCCTAAACCAGGGTACTACCATAGTTAAACCTTCAACCTCTTGCCCCGCCTCTTCCAAGATTTGATGAGTATATAACGTATCCCCACCGAACAACCTCAGCCCTTGGTGATCTCGGTGGTTGGGGTTAAGGTTCAGGTGAGCGTTAGCTTTAGCAATGTCAACAGCTGTATCAATGTAATGTGTGCTCGGGAATAACATAGCGGCCTTGACTTGATCTTGAGAGAGATTCCTGAGTTCTTCAGGAATCTTCAGGTTGACATCGTTTAATTTAATATCCCGAACCACCCTACCCCCTAGGTCTTTAAAGTGGGCTTGAAAATCTTGTTTGAAACTATTGCTATAGGGACTGTCAGAATCATAAAAAATTACCACCTTGTCTAAGCCAGCTTGAGTGTTGACATGTTGAGCCAGTTTTCTCGCAAATTCTTGATTAGAAGGAGCTGTCCTAAAGAACACGTTGTTCTTTTTATCAAGACTGGTTAAATCAGTACTGGTGCTGGTGGAGGAAATCATCGCTAAACCAGCTTGGTCATATACAGGGAGTGCGGCCTCGCTGGCATTACTAGATTCATGTCCAATTACGCCCAGGATAGATTTGTCCTTAACCAAAGCCTGAGCTATTTTTTTAGCTTTGGCTCGATCGTTGCCATCGTTAGCGATCGCAATTTCCAGGAATCGACCATTTAATCCGTCTGAATTATTGAACTGATCTTGAGCTTGGGCTACCCCTCGCAATGTTTCTTTTGCCCCGTCTTTGTCTTGGTCTATGGGCACTACCACAGCGATAGTGAATGGTTCAAAGCCCTGTTGACGGGCTCGGGCATTGTTGTAGTAAATCAGCAATTCTGGATCATTTCGATTAGCCTGCCAAGCTTCCTTAAAAAACTTAGCCGCTTCGGCATAGTTTTCCTTTTGGAATGCTTCAGTAGCAAGGTCAATTTTTTCGATGTTGTCAATTCTAGGAAATAAGCTGTGCTCACCCCGACTAATAGGAGTAGCGATACATCTAATCCCGAAGACTTTCTGGGCACCGGTTGGACAGGGAGTTGATACCTTATAAAATCCCACACCAACTAGAGTAATTATGGCTAGAGCTGCTGCTAGTTTGCCGATGCCTAACCGAGTAGGATTGGGGGTGCTATGACCCGGAGTGATAGGTGTATTACTAATAGCTGCGATTTTAGCTTCAATATGTTCTAGCTTCTGCCGCGCTAATTGGTGGTCACGCTCAATGTCCAACACTTGCTGAAAAGGCTTTTTGGCTTTTGTGAATGCTTGTTGCTCAATCAACTGATCGCCATACTTGAGTAGCGATCGCAACAACCCTTCTTTGCTTTGTACTGGCTTAACTTGGTAGACTCTTGTATATACTTCTACGGCTTTCCTGTAATCGTTGACCTGGAGATAGCCCTCAGCTAGAGCCAACAAAGCCCTGAAATGATTAGGGTTAATTTGCAAAACCTCTTCATAGAGCACTAGTGCTTTGTGAATTTGCCTCTGTTGATACTGTCTAGTGGCTAGTTGATAGATCGGATCCGTTTGGTCTTGGTCTAGTGTCTTCAGTTTTAGTATCTCTTGCCGTAGTGAGTGATGCTGAAGTAACCAGTGGCGGACTAATGGCACCTTTACTCTACGTTCTGTATCATCGACGAAACCGTAGTCTTTAAGTCGTTTGGTGGCTTGATACAGGGGATTAGTCTGAATCACACCATAGCCCTCTAGGAAAGATAATGGGTGTTCTGGCAACAGCTGGTGTTGGGAGATAGCTCTTTGTTGAGCTTCTGCCACCGCTAAGAATACCACTCGCTCTGGGATCGGTAAACTTTCCCACAACCCCGCCAATCCTGCTTCAGCTTTCTCAATAGCCTGCTTAACTATAAGCTCCACATCTCGGCTATAAATCTTCCACTGGTTTTCCCTAGCCCTTAAGAATAAAGTAAAGCATAGGACTTGGGTAAAATAGGGATGCCCTGCTGATAAATTGTAAATTTTTGTAACGGCATGGGGTTCATAGGTTACCACATCCTTAGCTGGTTTAGTAATTAGCCGTTGAGCACTCAGCTTATTCAGAAAACCAATTTCGTGGTAAGGTGGACTTCCAAACACCCGGACTATAATAGGCACATCAACAAGATTCCGTCCCACTACCGCAATCATAAATAATTGATGGTGCCGTTTAATCAAGTTAGCTAAATAGGGGAAAAAGTTACGCTCTTCTGATCGAGGCTTTTGGTTAGTTAAAACATCAAATTCATCCAGCAAAAATACCAAATTTTTACTCTTTAATAACCAAAAAACTTTAGGCAAAAATTTATCAAAAAAAATATTTATATCATTGTTTAAATCTTGTTTTGAGGGCGGAGTAAGATAATCTTGTCCTAGATCAAAGTCATCCACTAAGTGATCACAAATCTCTTGAGCCAAGTTATAGATAATATTACTGAAGGGTTTGTGAATGTAGCCTTGCAAATCGAAATTAACAAAGTAAAACTGATCCGTAGCAACTTTGTTGGGAATCTGTGCCAAGATTGATGATTTGCCAATTCGTCGTTGACCATGGAGTAAGATTACCTTTACCCTCTGCCTGAGGTTGTCTTCGATAAACTGAAACAGACTCTCTCGTCCAAAAAACTTGTCTGGATCATCAATTATCTTTCCGATTTCATAAGGATTAGGATGATTAGAAGAATTAGTAACCATTAGCCGACGATTGATGATTTGTTTAATTTTTATCCAAACCAGTCAAGGTTTGCTGCCATTTGAAGTCAGTAAGTAAGTATTAAGCTAAGGCACCAACTGTTTAATGTTGAGTGCTAATAGCTGATTTATAAGTATCTATAAACTTATCGGAATAAGCAGCAACAGTTATGCATAAAACTTTCAAGACCAGTAAGCATTCAGTGGTCAGTGGTCAGCTTATTTTATTCAAAAGCACCTCAAGGTGGCACAGGCTTTGAGACTGTGACCTAACCAATAAGCTGATAGCTGATAGCACCTCAAGTAGCATCTGAAGTAGCGCATTAGCTGAATGCTGAAGTTAGGAAAATGCAGCTAACACTATCCTCCCCCATGCCAAAGCAGTTTTGACTGTCTTTTGATTGGCCGATAGCCAGTTAATAGTCTTCGTGACTTTCTGAAGTTGAGTATGACTGATCAAATTGAGAAATCTTTCCCTATCTCCTACTATCGGATTATCAGTCTGCCAAAGTTCCTGAATCACCCACCCCTCCATAATTGATGAGGTAAATACGTAGTCTGGTTTCTTTGAGTCTTGATTGCTGCTCTGATTTGTGATAATCACCCCTTGTTCGGCCAGGTTAGTTAACTCTCGCTGGTGTTGACTAAAGATTACGTCAATGCCCCTCAAGTCAAAGTGCTTCTTATGATGGAGACGACCTTCTAACTTGAACAAGGCCATCAACATCAATAAGGTTTGCTCAACTTCGCTGCACCGTTTCCAAATCGTTTCAAATATTTGTCGTGTCTTACCTTCAAAGTCCCGAGCAAAGGCTTGGGCATCAGGGACCTTGCCAGTTTTTAGCTCTCGATAAAGCAAAAAACCAGCAATCTGGAGCAGAGCCGGATGTCCACCAGCAATGTCTTGGATCAGCTCCCGTAAGGTTGGGGTAATTGGCATACCAGCCATTAATTGATCAATGTCAGGGTCAGTAAATGGCTTGAGGGATTGGAACAGATAATGGTTGTACCAGGGAGAACTATTGGGATTGAGAGCAGGACCAAGTTCATTGAGACGGCGGAGTGAGGCCACAATCATGGATAGATATCGCCTCTCCCGAGAGTGATAGGCAATACTGCGACACTCCGTGAGAAAGGTTTCCATCTCAGCATGACTATAGTGAGGGTTTGGCCGCAGTGCCCAATCATAGTCATCCACGAGCAACAGCAAGAATTTGTGGCGTTTGCCAAGCTGCCGCAATACTTGGCGCATGCCCCTAGTGGTTGCTTTTCCCTGGTCCAGCAATGTGTCGATCTCTTCCTGAAGCTCTGGCTCACCGTCTAATTCTTTTTTGAGCAGATTAAACACTTCTTGCCAAAACCCGGAAGCTGTAAAGGGTTGAATACTTTCGCAACTCAGCAGCACCATCACAGCCTGGGATGGATCCTGTCCATACTGTTTCCAAACTTGGGGGGAAGCCAGAAGTTCCAGGAAAGAGGTCTTGCCCATGGCTGGCCCCCCCCAAATCGCTAAGTTACTGCGGTTATAAATTTGATCAAAGGCCGCCTGAATTTCTGATCGTCGTCCCACAAAACGCTCTGGGGAAACTGGCTGACCGTAGGTAAAAGGATTTTGCATCATCTTGGCTTCCATATTCAATTTTCAATTTGCATTAATAGGACTTACGAAATTTAGTTGCTTTTGCCCCCCTAACCCCCCAAACCTGGGGAGGACAAAGTCACGAAAGTCCCCCAAGTTTGATACCGTTGGCGAAATTAATATTTGTTTACACAAGGGTAGCAGATGGGTAACTTTAAGTTCATGCTCCCCCAGAATTGGGGGTTGGGGGGCTATAAAGACTGCTGTCTTCAGGCTGATATTTCTA
>NZ_JAAHGN010000384.1:0-6511 GCF_010672485.1 Moorena sp. SIO2C4
TTCTTACCATTAAGAATTTAATTCGCTACGGGTCGCACCTTTTTCAGCTTGTATCAATGTCTTAACTTTAATGGGTAGTGCTATAACAAATAAGTAACATCCGGTTAGGTGTTGCATTCAAAAGCCATGCTATCAAGACCTGATCGAGTGGCTTCTGAACCTCTCCCTTGAGTATTTGAATATAAACCTTGAGTATCTGGACCTTGTGGACGAGTATCTGAACTTCGACCGTGAGTATTTGAATACCGTGGTTGAGTCTCAGAGCCTCGTGAACGAATATCAGAGTCTCAACGTTGAGTATTTGAGTCTCGTGGTCGAGTATTTGAATATCGTGGACGAGTATTTGAATATCGTGGACGAGTATTTGAATATCGTGGACGAGTCTCAGAGTCTCAACGTTGAGTATTTGAGTCTGGTGGTTGAGCCTCAGAGCCTCGTGAACAAACCTCTCCCCTGCTCCCTACTGAGATGGAATAGAGCTGCGGGCAGGATGCCCACTCTACTGATATGGAATAGACGGGCGGGCAGGATGCCCACTCTACTGATATTGAATAGAGCTGCGGGCAGGATGCCGACTCTACTGAGATGGAATAGAGCTGCGGGCAGGATGCCTACTCTACTGATATTGATCACACGGGCGGGCAGGATGCCCACTGTACTGAATATGGAATAGAGCTGCGGGCAGGATGCCGACTCTACTGAGATGGAATAGAGCTGCGGGCAGGATGCCGACTCTACTGAGATGGAATAGAGCTGCGGGCAGGATGCCCACTCTACTGAGATGGAATAGAGCTGCGGGCAGGATGCCGACTCTACTGAGATGGAATAGAGCTGCGGGCAGGATGCCCACTCTACTGAATATGGAATAGAGCTGTGGGCAGGATGCCGACTCTACTGATATGGAATAGACGGGCGGGCAGGATGCCCACTCTACTTCTAACTTCTGACTTCTAACTTCAGACTTCTGACTTCTTAGAAATGCTATAATCTATGAGGTTTTATATGAAGATTGATAAATCCAGGGTGCTTTAAATAAGTCTATTTTTTGAATAACTATTGTAGAGCAGTGGATGGCAATGGCTGACAATACATCTGATAGCCAAGTTGACTTTCTCTTAGAGGTGCTACAAGCAATTGCAGACAGTAATGGTGATCAGCAGGTAGTTGAGAAATTACTGGAAGCAAATATCGACAAACTTAATCAGACTTTAGCAGAAAAATTGCGGGCTTGGGCAACAAGTAAGCTGGTGGAAGCGGAAGCAGATCAAGCAAAATACGTAGCAGCAGTTATTTTCCTTTTCAGCAATCTAATTCAGCAATTCCCCTTGGGTGAAAAAGCCAGCACTATTGAAATTGCCATTACTGGCTATGAAGTCGCACTAACTGTTTTCAGCCGTGAAGCATTTCCTAGTAATTGGGCAAATACACAATATAATCTCGGTATTACTTACCGTAACCGAATAAAAGGAGAGAAAGCACAGAATATAGAACAAGCGATCGCTTGCTATCAATTAGCTTTAGAAGTACGCACCCGTGAAGCTTTTCCTATTGATTGGGCAATGACTCAATTCAGCCTTGGTATTGCTTACTATTACAGAATAAAAGGTCAGAAGGCAGAAAACATAGAAGAAGAGATCGCTTGCTACAAATTAGCTTTAGGAGTATGCACCCGTGAAGGTTTTCCTGAATATTGGGCAAATACTAAATTCCACCTTGGGCTTGCTTACTATTACAGAATAAAAGGAGAGAAAGCACAGAATATAGAAGAAGCGATCGCTTGTTACCAACAGGCTCTAAGAGTCAGAACCTTTGAGGCATTTCCTTATGATTGGGCATTGACACAAAATAATCTCGGTAATGCTTACTGTAACCGAATAAAATGGGATAAAACACAGAATATAGAAAAAGCGATCGCTTGTTTACAACAGGCTCTTAGAGTTTTCACCCGTGAGGCTTTTCCTGAAAAATGGGCATCGACACAAACTAATCTCGGTCTTACTTATAAAGACCGAATAAAAGGGGATAAAGCACAGAATATTGAAGAAGAGATCGCTTGTTTCCAACAGGCTCTAAGAGTCAGAACCTTTGAGGCATTTCCTTATGATTGGGCATCCACACAAAATAATCTCGGTGTTGCTTACAAGAACCGAATAAAAGGTCAGAAAGCACAGAATATAGAAGAGGCCATCGCTTGTTTCCAAGAAGCTCTAAGAGTCAGCACCTTTGAGGCATTTCCTGAAAAATGGGCATTGACACAAACTAATCTCGGTGCTGCTTACGGTGAGCGAATCAAAGGTGAGAAAGCAGAGAATATAGAAGAAGCCATCGCTTGTTTACAACAGGCTCTAAGAGTCAGAACCTTTGAGGCATTTCCTTATGATTGGGCAACGACACAATATAATCTCGGTAATGCTTACGGTGACAGAATCATAGGTCATAAGGCACAAAACCTAGAAAAAGCCATCGCTTGCTACCAATTGGCTTTAGAAGTACGCACCCGTGAGGCTTTTCCCGAAGACCATGCTGACACTTTGTTCCAACTAGGGATAGCTTACCAAGACAGTCAGCAGTCTCTCTTAGCTTACACAACCTTTAACTCTGCCATTGCTACGGTAGAATCTTTGCAGGAGGAAATGGTTTCTGGAGAGGAAAGCAAGCGCAGACACCGTGAAAAATGGAACAAACTTTATAGGATAATGGTAGAAGTTTGCGTAGACTTAGGTAAGATTACTGAAGCACTGGATTATGCTGAACAAAGCAAAAATCGCTATATAGTTGAAGAGATTATCAGCCGTGAATTGAAAAGCATCTTTCCTGCAAATGTTGTCACTAAACTAAAAAAATACAGAAATAAAATAGCCAGAGGTCAAAAGCAAATTCACAATGGCAAAGCTAAAAAAACAACAGCTTTAGCAAAACGTATTCAAGGATTGCGACAGCAGCATAATGAATTAAAAAACCGCTATTTCCCCATTGCTTCTGGCTTTCAGTTTGAGCAATTTCAGAACAAGTTGGATCACCACACTGCCATTGTCGAGTTTTACATTACACGGAATAAGCTGGTCACGTTCGTCTTCACCCGTAATCTAGTTTGGTATTCTCAGTTAAAAGACTTAGATAAATTGGTAGATTGGGCAAATGGATATTTAAAAGCCTACTCCACCAAAAAATACCATTACGAAAAGCACCTTACTACCCGTCTACATTCCCTGGCACAAATTTTACTCATTGATGACATCATTCAGCAAATCCCCCCAGAGTGCGATCGCTTAATTTTAATCCCCCATCGGTTTTTACATTTATTCCCCCTTCATGCCTTACCGATTACCAGTCAGCAGGGAGAAGGTAACCCTAAAATTATCATGGAGCGGTTTCCAGCAGGGGTAAGTTACGCCCCTAGCTGTCAACTACTGCAACTTGTTCAAACCAGAAAACGCCCAGAAGAGTTTACCCACCTGTTTGCGGTTCAAAACCCCAGTGGTGATTTAGATTACACTCCTATCGAGGTAGACGTAGTTAAAGGCTACTTCAATCCCCCACCAGATACAGAAATTCTTGTGGAAAAAGATGCCACGAAAGCCGCCATAAATAGCAAACCTCTCAACAGTTACCACTGTTTACATTTTAGCTGTCACGGTTACTTTAATTACCAAGAACCACGGAAATCCGCTCTAATTCTGGCCAATGCCCATAAATCGACCTCTGCTGAACCCAATTCGGAGCGCTATTTACGGATAAGTGAGGAGGAAATCTTTGACCTAGAGAAATGTCTGACTATCGATGAAGTCTTTGATTTACAATTAGAACAATGTCGCCTGGTCACCCTTTCTGCTTGTGAAACCGGATTGATTGATTACACCAACATCAGCGATGAATACATTGGGTTACCCAGTGGTTTCCTAGTGGCGGGGAGTCCAGCAGTAGTTAGTAGCTTGTGGAAGGTAAAGGATTTATCCACGGCATTGTTAATGATTAAATTTTATCAGAATCTGCGAGAGCAGATGTCTTTAGCAGTTGCTCTTAACCAAGCCCAACTATGGCTGCGGGATAGTACTAAAGAAGAATTAGAGGAGTGGGCAAGCCATTTGCCCTTGAGTCTGAATCACCAAGCACAGTTAGATGACACTTTTTATAAGCTGGGTTCTATGGAAAAACCTTTTCAAAACCCCTACCACTGGGCAGCTTTCGTTGCCATTGGTAACTAATATAGCAAGGGAAGTATAGTTTAGGATATAGTCTTTTAGTTGAAAGGGAGCAGGGAGCAGGGAGCAGGGAGCAGGGAGCAGAAGATGTCTTAAGCTTTACTTCGACTGCTAGAGTTTATAGTAATTATTAAATTTGGGATATTTAAAATGAAATTTGCACAAAAAAACGTCAATGCGTTTATCCAATTACTACAAAATACTCCAGAACTAATTAACACTCAAGACCGACAAACTCTCGCAGAGAAGATTCCAGAAGATATTGAAAAAATCTCAGAATTTATCTTGGCTTGGTGCAAACAACGACCAGAAATTAATGGGGCTTTGCAGCAAGTACGTAGAAGTCTCCCAGATGATGAACCAATTCGTGAGAAGGGAATTGGAGGCACTGTCCCCACTCCTGAAGCCAAAGCTGACTATGAAAAGAACGTGAAAGAAGAACTACTCAATGCTCTCCGCAAGAGTTCTACGGAAGAAACCGAAAAACCCAACACTCCCAAAGGCTGATGACTGACAGCGCCTTGCGAATCAAAAACCCCAGCGTCACCCTTTATGCGTTTCATCTCTGCCAAGACTTAAGTCAAGAACCAGGAAAGTTCCGACAGGATGCGGATCAGTTGTGGCAACACTGTGCTAACCTCAGCGAACCCCTAGCTATCCCAGAGCTGAAATCTTTACCGGAAAAAATACAATCCTTTCCAAGCCAAACAGCGATCGCAAGCCGTTACATAGAACTATTACCTGATCATGGTCGCTTAATCTATACGCCACCACTGCAAATAGAAGGCTCTGGCCTGACAGTAGAGGTCTATCCGGTTAAAATTCATGACACCTATGCCCTTGACCTAACTCTGTATTACCAAAATGTCACCGTTCCAGCCAGTCAATTTAGTCGGTTAAATCCCCAAGGGTGCCTGCTAGCCAGCAACATTCAACCTTCCTTGGGACAAACCTTAGTGCTCTATGGGGAACCCGTGGGCACTCCCCAGGAGGATAGAAAGTTAGCAGATGCCTGTGTGGATGCTTTTTTCCAGGGAAACGACCAAAAACCGCAGTTTATGGCATCTGGGCAGTTATTTGGTAGCCCAATTTTTGCCTATGACAATGGTAAGGAGAAACCAACGGAGCAATGTCACCTTCTGGTCTGGTTAAACCGTCACCCAGAAACCTTAAACCTGGTTGAAAAGACGTCTTTGTCATTTTTTAATCTGTTGTGCTGTCGCAGTAAAATCCTGTTTGCTTATGATCAAGCCCGTTGGTGTTATCGCCAAACTAGAGGACTCTATGGGCAACTGGAACAAGAGGTTAAAGGCTTCAAGGAATTGCCAAGGGATCCAGAAACAAGGCTAGAGCAACTGAAGCAGAAACTGACGGAGATGCCACTAAAGACCTTTGACTATGCTGGTTATCTGCGAGACATGGAGGATCACAAAACTGCGATCGCTACCAATGCCAGCAACTATGACACATGGCTGAAAAAAATTCGTGAATTTAGTCTCAAATACGATAATATCGAGTTTTTAGAAGACTTCCTCCATCAAAGAACCAAGCAGTTTCAAAAACAGATTCAAACCAACCTGAATTATCTCAAACCCGGTCAGCAACTATTTGACCAGATGCTTGGTAGTATCCGAGGCATTGTAGAAATTGACCAGGCAGAAAGGGATCGGGCTTTGGAAAAAGCCCTTAGAGATAAGGAGAAGGCTGATCAAGCCCGAGAAAAAAGTTTAGAACGTTGGATTGCCTCGGTCGGTATTGGTTTAGCGGTCAGTGGTATTTCTTCCCAAACCGATGCTAAACCTCTAGAAGCGATCTTGATCAAACTCAACCCGAATGTATCGATAGAAAAGTGCCCTAGAGCTGAACTCCAGCCTTGCTTGACTTACACGTTCTGGTTTGTGCTATTTCATGTTTTGGTTGGTGTTGGATTTGGTGCGGTCACTGCTTTAATTTTGGGTCGAATTATGCATCGGGGAGGAGGGAACAGGGAATAGGGAGCAGGGAGGAGGGAGCAGGGAGCAGGGAGTTTTTCTTGCTCAATAAACAGAAAGTTTTTAGCTTGTAGGGTGGGCAAAAACCGTTTGGTTCTTGTGAGAATTCTAGAGCCATTAACTTTGCCCACCCTACTTTTAGATCTGGTGGGCAAATGCCCTTTGGTTATTGTGAGAATTCTAGAGCCATTAACTTTGCCCACCCTACTTTTAGATCTGGTGGGCAAATGCCGCGAAGTTTGTTCAACTCAAAACCAACCGTTGTTGCTTAAGTAGTTGCTGCTGCTGCCAGAGGGATTCAACTTCTGCCTGTAAGTG
>NZ_JAAHGN010000385.1:0-6489 GCF_010672485.1 Moorena sp. SIO2C4
TCGCCACTTCATCAATTAATTTTTCTACTAATTCGTGGGGTTGAAAATACATTACCCGTGCTTGAGCCGGTTTTTCTATCGCTTCCCTTAGTTCCCCTCGTGTCATCGCCGGTACAATAAATCGTCCACTTTGCCAAAGATTTATCAGTACCGTGGTTCCCAATTGATTTATTACTTCCGGTGCCAACTTTAAGCCCACATCACAGATGTGGGGTTCAAAATCAGAACGTAGGCTTAATACTACCCGTAATTTATCCCCATGGGCATTTATGGCTGTGAGTATCTGTTGGAAAAACTCCTTACGCTCATCTAAGTTTCGACAGAGTGTAATAATTTCTTCGCTTTGGTCAATAAACAGTAATAACTTAGAGTTGGGGTTATTTTTCGCCCAAACATCAATGCTCATTGCCAGGTTCTGCTGTGGGTTTTGGGCTGCTACCTCTGGTAATTGGGTATTTTTCAAAGCATTATTTAACCCTTGTAAGGGCGTTTCACCAGGACGGATGGCTGGCAAAATACACCATTTCTCAGTATTATCTTGCCGTAGTTTGGGAATTAATCCGGCTTTTACCAAGCTAGATTTACCGGAACCAGAAGCACCCAACACCACTGTCAGGGGATGAGCTTTGACAAAATCTTCTAACTTTTCTACTAGTAATGTTCTACCGAAAAACAGTGAACTGTGTTTCTCGTCAAAGGAGTTTAAACCGCGATAGGGATTTTGTGATTGATCCAAAGGTGGTGCTGGTGGTAAATTAAGTTTATGTCCGGGAGAAAGAAAGATATATTCTCCCTTATCGTGCTTATTTAAACACCAAATACCAGGGGTTTGTCGCTGATGGTATTTTTTTGTGGGTATTTCGACTCGATTCCGTAAATGTAAATATAATTCTGTGGCTGTAATTACCCCATCTCCAGCCGGTTTACCATTTTTGGCAAGAGGATAGATATCTGCTGCCCCTTCTAGGGCTTCTAATAATGCACTAGCAAAAGGGGAATGATGGCCGACTTGACTGCGTTCGCTATCTAAATTAAAGTTATCTAAGGCTTTTTGATCAGAAGCTGAGGAAGTAATGATTTGCCAGGCTGGGTCAGTAATAAAACGGTCGTATCGTTCTTGGTGAATTACTTCTGGCGATGTGAGTAAATCCCTGGTACTCGACCAACGAAAAGCACCAGCAAAACAGCAGTCTAGGATACCCAAGAAATGACGACAGGGTAATTGACTTAAAGCGTCATGTAACTTGGTCATGGGCAGATAACTATTAGTATCCCCCAGTTTGGCATCTTGAGGAATTAAGTAACCAGCCGGGCCATCATCCCCATTGAGAGCAACTCCATGACCAGCAAAGTAAAAGAATAAGCGGTCATTTTCAGTAACTTGTTCGGGTAAGGTATGAAATAAAAATTTGTGGAAGTTAGACAGAGTTGCCACTTCGTCTAAGCAGACCCAGACTTGGTAATCATGCTTGATGCGGAGAATTTTAACTAGTTTTTTGGCATCGTTGACGGCGGTATTCAGAGGAGAAATACCGTTGGTGTAGTTATTGATGCCGATAATAAAGGCGAAATTGCGGGAGAACATGTTATTATAAAAGCACTGATAAAGATAACTTTAATACTAGTGATTTGAAGCATCCAATTTTGGCAAATATATATTTTTATGTGGGCGGGATAATAACGCTCACACAGCTGAATGGAGTATAGTTTTTCCAAATTGGAAGGGTCTCTATTTATTCATCAAGAGAATCTATTTACTTTATGAAGAGATTATTAGTTTTGTAATAAATCTTTACATATCGCCTTGGCAGACAACCCCTAGGGCGTGTTTTCAAAGTTTTCCGCAAGATATTAGATCCCCCCCAGCCCCCCTTATTAAGGGGGGAGCCATACTCAAAGTCCCCCTTTTTTAAGGGGGATTTAGGGGGATCTCGGAGTTTGAAGACAACCCCTAGGGTCATGGGCGGATATATCTTTCCCCTCTTGTATCCAAGCCTTTTTATGCAATCAGCGTGTTTACAAACTAGATACAAACCCTATAATGACTAGGCTACTCATTCAAACCCAAACTGTCCCTGTGATGGTGAATCTTCCTGGGATCATCCCCATGACTGCTGCCCAGTTTTCTGAATTCTGTTTAGCCAATCGAGATCTACGAATTGAGCGCACCGCCAGTGGAGAAGTTGTGATTATGCCCCCAGTCTTTTCCGATACAGGCAATCGGAACCTTAAAATTGCTCAACAATTGGCTAACTGGGCTGATCTCGACGGTACGGGTGAAACCTTTGACTCCAGCACCGGCTTTACCTTGCCCAATGGAGCGATCCGCTCTCCAGATGCCTGTTGGATTAAACTGGAGAGCTGGAATGCCTTAACCGAGGAACAGAAAGCTTCCTTTGCCCCCATTTGCCCCGACTTTGTGATCGAGTTACGTTCCGCCAGCGATACACTCAGTGCCTTGCAAGACAAAATGCAAGAATACCTTGATAATGGCACATCACTGGGTTGGTTAATCGACCGCCACAACCGGAAAATTTACATTTATCGTCCTAATCACAAACCAGAGATTTTGGACAATCCTGAAACCGTTAGCGGTGCTCCGGAACTGGCGGGTTTTGTGCTAAAAATGACCAAGATTTGGTGAAAACAATTTACCATCATTGACCTAAATTATCGCTTAGTTGAGATTGATTACTAGGTTCGGTATTATTGGATGGCTTTAATACCAGCCAACCCACAATAGCCGCGACTAATACCCCAACTACCCCAATAATCCACCATTTCAGTGCTTTGTTTTCTGGAGAATTATTAGTAATAATATTAACTACAGGATTTGCAACTATAGTATTTGTAGCAGCAGTTTTAGATCCAAAGTCAGAGTTATTTTCTAGGGCTTGAATCACCGCCTGAGAAAACGCAGTTAACCCCACTGGTTCAGCAAAGTAAACCAGGTGATCGCAGCCGATTTCCTGGATTTGCGGTTGTGGATTCCGGTCTGAACCTACGCTTTTTATACTTTGTACTGTAACAGCGATATCATTGGGTTGCTCAAAGAAAGCCATAACTACAGCTTTATCAAATAACTTCTGCATTAGTCGTTGCAAGGGACTAGAAGTTTGATTGGCTTCTGCTTTCAGGGCGGCAGGAATAATAGATGTATTACCAGCAATAATTGAGTAAGGTACTTTGGGGTCGGGACTTGCTGCTAATTGTTCCAAAAACTCAGAACCAGGATGCATCTGGTCTAGGGAAATATCAATAGTTTCAATCTCATCAACAAACCGGTTAATAGCCTTAAGCAAAATCCCCATCACTGGTACTGGCCAAGTAAATTCTGACAGCCCATTTAAACCGATACTTAAGGTAGCTAATGCCCAATCTTCAACCGTAGACCAAGGGGAACCAGCATTGGGTGTACCCAGCATAATTAAATGCCCAACTACCTGATTACCTCCTTCTCGTTCAATAAACCAACGAGAAACCAACCCTCCCATGGAGTAGGCGACAATGTGAAAAATTTTACCGTGGTTCTCCCCTAACCCTACAGCTTGTAGTCTCTGCTTCAGCAATTTAGCATTCTCTACAATTGAGGTATTTATAGTCTCATAATCATAGGTAAGCACCAGATCATACAATTCGGCCAGGGGTTTTTCTGTTCCATCCACCTCAACCTGGGCGGAGCGAAGGCTGGGCAGCAAGCTCTTGGTATTGCCAATAATACCGTGTATGTAGAGGACTATGCGTTGGGCTTGGGCAACCCGCGACTTGACTTGTTCAACCTCTGTTGTATAGTTGACTGTATAGTTGACCACTCCAGAGCCAGTGACATCCGCTGCTGCCAAAATTGGGTAATTAAACTCTAGCCCCAGTTGTTGAAACACTACTTTTTGGAAGAAAATTCGGATCGAACCCCCCAAGCTGCGGCTACCTTCACTAATTGGTTCTGTTAACCGTTCCAGTAAAATCTCCGTTTTGCCCTCCGGGGTAGACCGAGCCCGTCCCAAAGGCAGGAAAAACTCCCCATCGTAGCTAATGGGTAACAGTTGTTCATTAGAAGCAAGGGGTCGATCAACAATAACTTTCAGGGGATTTTTCGGTGTAACGGCTGACGGATTTTCCACCTCAGTTAATTCCAGCGCGCTTAAACCAGGATCCGTTCCCCGACTGCTAGTAAACTCAAATGACTCAATGCCCGGATGGTCCTCCCGCAGTATCGGTGGTAACATATGATTACCTAAATCCCTGGTTGATTGGGTGAGAGTGGTTAGACGTGCCTTTGCTCTAAATTCGGAATGGGCGTATAGGGCGGAACCTACTCCCAGAAAGACAGACTCGTCCCCTGTGGGAATAGGAGTACTGTGTAGAGGACGCACGGTAGTAATGCTAATTTGGCTAGTTAACCAGTCATCATAGATTTCGTATTCTTTTGGTCTGCTGGGGAGGTCACGAGCTGGAATCCTTTGCATCAAGCGGTTCAGGGTACCATGACCGCGATGGGCTGTAGGCACGGGACGTTGAGGTAGGTCAAGTTTTGGTTGTTCGAGCAAAGTGGCATCAAATTCCGTGGAGCAGACAATCAGTTTGAGAATATCTTTAACTTCCGTAATCCCCGCTTGTTGCCATAGTTGTTGGGGCACCGTAGGACAAATCGGATTGCCGCGATTAACCCAGACTTGATCTCCCTCTTGCCCCCTTGGTTGCAGAAAAATTCCGCCCCCATCTAACAACTCAGCTGAGACGGCGTAACGGTCGGTTAAATCGAGCAGGGCGCAATAAAGCGGCTCATTACTGGTGTTTTTCAGCTTAATTTTCAATGTGGGCGATCGCCACCTGCCATTTTCCTGTCGATATTCCAGGCGAATGTCAGTATCTAGCAAAGGTTGCCCATCCTGCTGGTAAATCAGCATTTGCACAGCATCGGGGCGAATGCGGCTGGTAGCTGGGCTGGCCAGTTCAGTGATAGTCAGCCAACGGGTGATATGTTCTAATCGCTGAATCGCCTGCAAGGCAGTGGCATCGGTGTAACCTGAAATGGCAGCCACTAGAGGACGGTCATCCGCTGGTCGTGTAATTAAATAGTTACCGTCACGAGCCAGTAACTTAAACTCGGCAGCTTCAGGGGTTGCCACTTCCCGAACATACAACGAAGGCTGATTGTGACCAGTGTTGAGCAGGGTGCTACGGGCTAATTCTACACCAGCTGATTCTCCTGACAATAAAACCCCTTTCGGTGGCAGGGGCAGACTAATGATCACTGCTTTCCAGGTCATTTCGGGATCTAAATCCCCAATACCACTAATTTGAACTTTACTCAGCTGGGGCATTACTGCCAAAATTTTTGCCTCACCTACTGCCGTTGAGAGTTGACGTAGTTGTTCTATAGGGGTGTCAAAGGGAAATAAGGCAAGTATTGTAGTCTGATCTCGAACCGGTTGAGAAATGCCGTGAACTGCACCACCATCAATCACCCAGTCGTGGTTTTTGTCATAGAAGACAGTAAAGTAGGGTGTGCGGTTAGCGATCGCACCGCCCAGAAAAGGTTGGTCTAAATCATTCAACTCCGTCGCTTCGATTTGGGGAGATTGGGCGTTGATCTTACTGCGGACTAGGGCATTGACACGCTTGAATAAATCCCGATAAGTCAGGCTGCCATTGGCTTTCTTTAAGGTATCCAGTAAAAAGTAAGAAAACGCACCTCTTGGTTGGCCATTGCTGTTGAATTCTTTCGCCGTCTCACTATCTCGACAAGCGGCTAGGACGATATGTTTTCCTGTAGGGAAACTCCAACCACTAGGATTTTTTTCTGGGCTGAGGGCAGCTGATAATTTGTCAGTTTCACTCAAGGAGAAAATAAAACTATCCCAGGGTCGCTGACGTTTGTCGGTGGAAGTTTTACGAATTGCTGTTTCTGCTTCTAGTTCGCCACGGGTTGCAGAACCCGAGTGACAGCAGTCTAAAATAATAACAGTGTGGGGGTTGTTCTGAGCTACCTCAGAAATTAGCTTGGCTAACTCTTTATCAGCCAAGTCCCAACCCCCCTCAGTGCGACTGTCATAACAGACTAGAGTTTCATCCAATCGGTCTGGTTCTATTGTCCAAAACTCTTGTGGGGCTTGCTCTTGAGAACCATGTCCCGCGTAGTAAAAGAAAGCAACATCTTCACGGCTAGCTTGACACAAATGCTCCCGAAAACCATCAATAACTGCCTTACGGGTAGCATCTTGATTCAAGAGTGTGCGGATGTGAAGTTTATCTCCATCTGCAGCGACCCGCCCTTGCAAATAGTCCTGTATTTCTAGGATGTCATTGACACAGCCATTCAAAGAAGGAACAGGACTGGGATATTCATCAATAGCTACCAGTAGCCCATAGATATTGTTGGTCATAATTGTCGAAGATTGCCCCTAGGTGAGTGGGAGCATGTCAGTTTTGTTAATTCCTGATTCAGATCCCCCTAAATCCCCCTTAATAAGGGGGACTTTTTAATCT
>NZ_JAAHGN010000386.1:0-6480 GCF_010672485.1 Moorena sp. SIO2C4
CCCAGATTCCGATTTATACGTTTAAGGACAAGCTGGAAAGCCTCTGTCAGCGGTATGGGATTGAATTAGTTGAGCAAGAAGAATCTTACACCAGTAAAGCGTCTAGCTTGGATAAGGATGAATTACCAGTATGGAATGCTGATAACCCAAAAAGTTACACATTCAGCGGTAAAAGAATAAAGCGTGGATTATACCGCACTAGTAAAGGTTGGTTGATCAACGCTGATTGCAACGGAGCATTAAACATAATTCGTAAACATACAAGTAAGCCTGATGATTTTATTGGAGGGTTTAGAGGCTGTTTGGCTCAGCCGTTAAGGGTTTTATGCTCTTAAGAATCCCCCGCTATAATCTACGATTTAGCGGTGGGAGTGTCAAGGTCCGATTACCGATAGCAGTGGCTTAGACACCTTAAAGACTTACTTAGAGCAACTGGAAAAATTGGCATTGACTTGGAAAGAAAAGTCTCTGACTCAAGAACAAGTGCTGGCCAACTATTCCCAAATACCTGCTGCTTATAAGAATTATAAATTTCAAGGATTATACAAGGATAATCTTGAAACAGCTTATAAGCAAATTACCGTTGAACGTTGAGGGTTTCAGGGGGAAAGTTGCTGAATTATTCCAGGATAATTGAGGATATCATAATAAGGTAAGCTATCAGCTATCAGCTATCAGCTATCAGCTATCAGCTATCAGCTTATGGGTTAGGTCCTATGCGTCGAAGCCTGTGCCACACTACCTGAGGTGCTTTTGAATAAAATAAGCTGACTGCTGACTGCTGACTGCTGACTACTGACTGCTGACTACTGACTGCTGATTGCTGATTGCTGACTGCTGACTGCTGACTGCTGACTGTTAACACGATAAAAAATCCTATCATGCTATCATGACTAATCAAGAAGAAGATCCATTAAAAAGCAAGCTAGAGAAAAATTTGCAAGAGTCCCAATGGCTACAGAAATTTAAACAACTGAGTCAAGGACTAAGCCAAATTAAGACAGAAATTCCTCTAACTCAACTCTGTAAACTAGAGTGGGTTACTGCTACTGATAGCTTAATCATCCACTGTCCAAATCTAGAAGTCAGGGATGGATTGTGTAAGCTTTCATCCCAGATTGCCCAAATCACTATTGGGGCAAAATGCTTTATTATTAGATATGCTGACTATGAAGACGTTACTATTAAGCCAGTGTAATTATTCCCTATCATGCTATTAGCTATCAGTTATTAGCTATCAGTTATTAGCTATCAGTTATCAGCTATCAGTTATCAGCTATCAGCTATCAGCTTAAGTCTATCTTTCATATCTTTCGCAGCTACAGCGTAGCCTCCGTCTGCACCATCCACAAAATGTACTTGGCGTCCATGGCGCTCAAATACCAGACAGGTCATCAGTGCTCGGTCTGAAATATGCAGACCATACACTAACTTACCTTGTTTATAATTCTTTTCCAAATAGTCTGTTAATTGTTTTCGTTGTACTTCATTGCCAGCAATAACCATGCGCAAGATATCATCAAACTTTCTGTAATCCGTTGCTGCGATCGCATTTAGTTTATAGGCTCCCCAGTCTCCATCTGGTAATGTCACCTTTAACTTCATCAACAACCAGCCCAAGAGATTTTCCAAGCAGATTTTAGCAAAATAGAGCATCCTATGGCTCAGCTTATTCGACTGGGCGCACAGGCGAGTTTCAGGACTTAAGTTTTGATAACTAAACCCTAGATTTAAATAGTTTTCATCAACTGGATTTAAAACCTCTTCACTTCCATAAATAGTGTCAATTTTTTCAATAATTGCTCGATAAGTTAAATTAGCTAAATTTTGTTGATTAGACGTTGCTTTGACAATCAAGCTGATCGTTTCACCATATTTACTAGGAATGTCTTGCCAGCGACACTCTAAATTAGACAAATCAGCTTTAGCCTTATCAGTAGGGTTTTGGTAAAGGTAGAATTGACTCGTATTTGAATGTTTAATCAATTCAGTAGCATAAGTCAAACCATCTCCAGTAAATATAGCCTGATAATAGTTTTCAGATACCTTGAGCTTCGCTAATTTAACATCATAATCATTAACTCTCACATCAGACATAGGTACTGCACCCACCCGCAATTCCATCCCAAATTCTCCCCTGGCTAGCTGACTAGTCGCTAACAACGCTTCCCGAGCAAGGGCAAACAGAGAAGGAGGAATCAACAGAGTTGCACCATCTCCCCCAAATACAAAAGGAATGTCTAAATTACCTGCTATATTTAAAACAGCGACAATGGAGCAGGCTCCTAATAGGTTAACCTCTTTGTAGCGTCCTGATTCGATAGCTTGAGTCGAACCAATAATATCGCTAATTACAACATACCAATCCCTGGGAACCGATTTAAAATTCTGAGAGTCAGTAATATCGATGAAGTTTTCTAAAAGGGGTAAATTAGCATAAAAAAAGTCTGTAGTCATGGTTTAATCTAAAGGAATAACAAACCTTTTTAGTAGGGTGATAACACCCTGAAAGGCACTTAGATAAAACCAAGCTAGCTGCTACACCCTAGCAACCGTCAACTGTCAAGGGTCAACAACAAGGGATCCTTATAAAATAAGCAAGTTAACTATTGATTTTATTAACCATTTGTGTCTGAAAACCAGAAAACCACTCGTTCCCTAGCTGGCATTGCCGGGATTGTCGCAGTAGCCACCATTATTAGTAAAGTATTTGGCTTAGTCCGCCAACAAGCCATGGCAGCAGCCTTTGGAGTTGGTCCGGTTATCAATGCCTACAGCTATGCTTACGTGATCCCCGGCTTTTTATTAATCCTCCTCGGTGGCATTAACGGACCTTTTCATAGCGCCTTAGTTAGTGTTCTCGCTAAACGAGATAAATCAGAAGCCCCACGGCTGGTGGAAACAGTAACTACCTTAGTCGCGTGCATCCTGTTACTAGTAACCATTGCTCTAGTGCTATTTGCTCCGGTCTTAATTGATGTTCTAGCACCAGGGTTTCAGGATACTCCAGAAGGGTTACAAGTTAGAGCGATCGCAATCCGGCAATTACAGATTATGGCACCCATGGCAGTGCTAGCCGGATTAATTGGCATTGGCTTTGGTACCCTCAATGCTAGCGATCAATACTGGCTACCTGCCGTCAGTCCCTTATTTTCCAGCATCACCGTCATTGTTGGCTTAGGAATATTAGCCCTACAGTTGGGCAAAGAAATTAGTAATCCCGATTTTGCCATGATCGGTGGGATTGTCTTAGCTGGGGGTACCCTTGCTGGAGCAACTCTTCAATGGGTAGTGCAGCAAATCGCTCAGTGGCGCAGTGGCCTAGGTAAAATACGCCTACGATTTAACTGGGGTATCCCTGGAGTCAAAGACGTGATGCAGGTCATGGCTCCGGCCACCTTTTCCTCTGGGATGCTGCATATTAATGTCTACACCGACTTATTCTTTGCCTCCTTCCTCCCCCAAGCCGATGCTGCTGCTGCTAGCTTAAACTATGCCAATCTTTTAGTGAATACCCCCCTAGGCATTATCTCCAATGTTATTCTAGTTCCTCTACTGCCTGTATTTTCCCGACTAGCCGCTCCCGAAAATTGGCCAGAACTCAAGCAACGGATTCGCCAGGGAATTCTGCTCAGTGCCTTGACAATGTTACCTTTAAGTGCATTGATGGTGACCTTAGCCATGCCCATCGTGCAGGTAGTGTATCAGCGTCAAGCCTTTGATGCTAATGCCTCTCGGTTAGTAGCATCAGTGCTCATGGCTTATGGGATGGGCATGTTTGTCTACTTGGGACGGGATGTGCTAGTGCGGGTATTTTATGGTTTAGGAGATGGACAGACACCCTTTCGTCTGAGTGTGATTAATATTCTTCTCAATGCTGTACTAGATTATTTTCTAATCGATACCTTTGGCACACCCGGTATTGTATTTGCCACCATTGGTGTGAATGCCTTTTCCATGGTAGTGCTGTTATGGATATTGAACCGCAGGCTAAATGGCTTACCTTGGCAAGAATGGATGTTGCCAATTCTCGGTTTAGCAGTAAGTAGTGTAATCGCTGGTGCCGCCAGTTGGGGAGTCAGTTGGGGATGTGAGCAAGTATTAGAAACCAGTATTATTTGGGTAAAATTGCTGCAATTGAGTCTAGCTGGATTAGCAGGTTTAGGTATATTTGGTTTGTTAGCAACTCAGTTGAAGTTACCAGAGGTGGATATGTTTGTAGCTCGTGTGCGCCAGAAGCTGGGTCGTTGACAGTATTTAATCCTGTTTAGGTCTTCAACCTTAAACCTTAAACCTTCAACCCGATCACCTTCAACCTTCAACCCGATCACCTTCAACCTTCAACCTTCAACCTTCAACCCGATCACCTTCAACCTTCAACCTTCAACCTTCAACCTTCAACCCGATCACCTTCAACCTTAAACCTTCAACCCACTTTCTCGTATCCACTGCAAATGCTGGGATAATAACTCATTTAAATCATAACCTTGTTGAATGGTTTCCCTTGCCTTAGCGCGAATACCAGCCATCTGTTCTGGATGGTCGAGAGCTTCCTCAACCCGATCGGCGATTTCCTCTGGCGAGAAAAAGTCTACTAACAAACCATTAATCCCATCTTCAATCACCTCTGTCACTGGGGGAGTATCAGACGCTACTACCAAACAACCTGTAGAAAGGGATTCTAGCATCGACCAAGACAGAACAAAAGGACGGGTGAGATAAATATGAACAGAGGAAGCTTGAAGGACTTGTAAGTATTCTGAGTAAGGAAGTAAACCAGTAAAGTGGACTCTGTCTAGGTCAAGAGGGACTTTTTCTAACATCAAGTCTTTGTAAGTTTTGCCATCCGGTAGGGTTTTACCATAAGCCACCCGATTTTCCCCGACAATCACAGCATGACACTTAGGACGTCGCTGCTGAAGCATACCGATTGCTTCGATCAATTGGGGAAAACCTCGATAAGGTTCCATGCCCCGTGCTACATAGGTAACCAGTTCTTCCACCTCAGACAGGTCTAAGTTTATCCGTTTTAGTACTAACTTTGCCCCTGGATTGGGTTTAAAGAACTCGGTGTCTACCCCATCATGACGCACGGTAATTCTGTTGTGGAAGTCGGCTGGAAATTGCTGGCGCTGCCAGTAGGTAGGAGACAATCCGCGATCGCAACTGGCTAGGTCTAACAAAATCGGGGCATTTTTCATCCGAATCCGGGCTTCATCGTCAGCGTTTAGGGGCTCAGATGGATCAAAATCAGCATCTGTGCCATGGGCATGATAAAACCACTCGAAGTAGCACAGTAATCTGGCTTGGGGGAAAGCGTCTTTGATAAATAACGTTGGTCCCCAACCCGAATGACCATAGACCACATCAGGAACAAATCCCTTAGCCTTCAGCTGATTGGCTAAGCGATAGACAGCTTGACCCTGAAGTACGGCATTTTCTAAAGGTCTAACATAGTGGTGAGTTTCTGGACGTACTTCCCTAGAGGTATTGTAAAGAGCTTTTACCACTCCAGGCAGTTGCCCTTCCTTGCGCCTGGTACCAAACATAACCTGGTTGCGGTTATCTTTAGCTAAAGCAGTTGCTATGTGGCGAAACTGGGCAGGGAAATTGGGATGTAGGAATAGAATACGCATGGACAATAGCAAATGGCAAATGTTACAAGGCAAATGGTAAATCGATTTTTTCTTAATTAACCATTAACCATTAACAATTTGCCATTGATATACTGATATACTAGCTGTTTTGTGGTTCTGGAATGGTAATATCTAAGACGGTGACCTCCTCGGAAAGGCTAGTCAGGGCTGGTTTGATTTGGGAAGCATTGCCTACAACTACCGTAACAATCTGATCGGGTTTGAGATACTTTTCCGCCACCCGCTGTATATCCTCAATCGTAGTAGCTGTCACTGCCTTTTGATAACGGAAGATGAAATCCTCTGGGTAGCCATAGTATTCATAGCCCATCAGCCGAGATAGGGTTTGTTCTGGCTTCTGGAAATTGAATACAAAGGAGTTGAGAACGCTTTCTTTTGCCTTAGCCAATTCTTCTGAGGTAATTGGACTAGTGCGCAGTTTCTGGATTTCATCTAGAACCGATTTAATAAAGGCTACTGTTGTTTCAGAGCGAGTTTGTCCCCCAGCAATAAACAGACCCGGATAGTCATAGCGAACACTCCAAAAGCCGTAGACCGAGTAAGCTAGACCTTGACGCGATCGCACTTCGTTAAATAGTCTGCCCCCAAATCCATTCATCACCTCATTTAAAACAGAAAGGGCGGCGTAGTCAGGGCTATTGAGCTTGCCCCCGATATGTCCCATTTGAATATAACTTTGGGTCAGTTGAGGTTGATCCACAAAAAATATACCCCCTAACTGAGCCTGGGATGCGTCTGGCACCTTTGGCTGTGTTGGGGCAGAGGTAGATTTCCAGCTACCAAATTTCTCCTCAATTAGCGATCGCATTTTCTCGGAGTCAAA
>NZ_JAAHGN010000387.1:0-6471 GCF_010672485.1 Moorena sp. SIO2C4
TAGTTAATTCCATGATGCCAAAAAAACCCTCCCTAGATCATCTGCTCCACTGTCAGCGAGCCCTAGACCGGCTTGCCCAAATTGCCGAGAGCCCATCCACACGCCCAGATTCAATGCCTCGTGCCATCACTGAGCGAGAGGAAATTTTGATCTACCTATACAGCAACTACCGACTGTCCATGACTCCCCAGGCGTTTTACCGCAAGTGGCAAGTCAATCAAGAAGACATGGGTAACATCTGCTGCCGCTCAACTTACGCGGTTAATAGCTGGCTGGCCCAAGGTGCTCGCTATAAAACTCCTAATGCCGATTCCTTATACCATCTGGCTTTAATGGATTTTGTTTTGGAGAATTTCGAGGCAATTCCTAAGGAGTTGTTGAATCGAGTTTGCTCTAAGGTTGAATAAGGTTGAAGGTTGAATGTAGAATGTAGAATTTAGAATGTAGAATGTAGAATGTAGAATTTAGAATGGTGAATTAAGAATGTAGAATGGTGAATGTAGAATGTAGAATTTAGAATTTAGAATTTAGAATGGTGAATGTAGAATGTATAATAGTGAATTAAAAATTAGACCTCTTGCATCTCATCAACCTTGATGAAGACAAGGCAAAAGGTATAAATTTTGATTTAAGCACCTAAACAAAATTAATTTGCTACTACCAATCTCTGTAACCCTTACAGTGTAAGGCTTTGAGTTTTTAAAAATGTGTAATTAATTTTGTGCACCTGCTTATATACATTCTAAATTCTTAATTCTACATTCTAAATTCTTAATTTTCCATTCTAAATTCTACATTCTAAATTCTATATTCTATATTCCCTAGCCTATTTGCGTCATTTCATTGAAACTGAATTCCTCAACCGCGCCATCAGTTGCAGCCATGTAATCCTTCAGGTGCTGGGCACCCATATGCTTCTGCCACAGCTCACGGGATTCCCAATTTTCAAAAAACATAAAGTGAGCTGGATTTTCATTATTCTGATGCAAATCGTATTGCAAGCAGCCCTCTTCAGCACGAGTGATGTCGATCAACTTTTTAAGCTCAGTCTTTACCAGATCAATTTTGTCATCTTTAGCTGTGATATGAGCAACAAGAGTCAATTTAGCCATGTTTTTGTTTCCTTAGTTTTCGTTAAAAATTGAAAATCTGGCATTGGTTAATAATGCAATAATTTTAAGTCAGTGAGGTAGAATAGGCATCTTGCCTGTTTGGGGATCTTTTGGTGCGGGCAGGATGCCCACTCTACTCCCATTCATTCCTTGACTGACGCAACGCCGAAAATTTGATGGCCATAACTTACCACAGTTGGCTATGCTGTCTTAGTTAAAGCTGGCTGTATAAGTGTGGAAGCCATGCCAGACAAAGGTATCAAGCAATTTTCGACCAAATAAGTGCAAGGTTTTTGAGCCCATCGGTACAATTAATAAGCACCTCAAAGATGAAAATTCTCTAAAACCATTAACCTCACCTACCACCTACCACCTACCACCTAACACCTACCACCTATTCAAACCCGAAAATTACGACTTATTCAGCAAGCCCTACGTCAAGGAGCAAGCTGGTCAGTCGTCATAACCCTGGTTTTCTATATATTGCTTCAGTACAGTAAGAGGAGCACCTCCACAGGATACAGCACTAAAACCTCTTTTCCAGAAAACTGGCCTCCAGTAATAGGGAGCCAATTCTTTTGCGTACCTTTTTCTAATTTCTCTACTGGTTACTGTCTTGAGGGTATTACAGAGTTTAGAAATTGATACCTTGGGAGCTAAGTCGATTAAAAGATGAATATGGTCGTTTGTCCCCAGGTCTGCCTTGGCATCTTCAAGGATGCAGTCATTTTTGTCGCAAATGCTTTTGACTAAGTCTTTGATATCCTCTTCTATATCCCCAGTGATCACTGGGTGGCGGTACTTTGTCACAAACACTATATGAATCTTTATTAGCGAAACTGTATGTGCGAAAGAACGCATGGTAGTTGACATGTTAAAACACTATAGGTTAAGATAGTGACATGTTAGCAGTTTAGGTGAGGACGTGAAGACACCAACCAAGATCATTCGCACTGACAAATGGAGGCTTAACCCGACCGCAGAACAACGTTTACTGTTTAGGGAAACGGTTAAAGTCTATCGTCGTGCTTGCAGATATTTGGTTGGAATCATCTATACCCACTGGGGGGAATTAGGTACCTTAACGGCAGATCACTTGACTCCTGCTGTCGAGAAGTTAATGCATCAGACGGCTAAACGCCCCAGTATAAAATACCCTCAGTTCAATCAAGCTTTTTACAAATTCCCCAGCTACTACCGTAGATCGGCGATCGCATTCTCTGCTGGTCAAGTTAGTAGCTTTGTGACCCGTTACCAGGAATGGCAATCAGGTTCGAGAAAAAGGAAAGATGCCAAACCTCCAAAACTAAACGCAGACACTGGTTGTTATCCCTCTTTGTATAAAGGTCAATGCTATAAATTACATGGTTTTAACCAAGTAGAAATTAAAGTTTTTAATGGCAAGAACTGGATCTGGACTAAAGTTCAGATTACCGGTTTAAGAGAACGCCACGCCTGTGCGACTAACAAAATGATGTCTCCTGCGTTGATCTTCAATGATAGGTACTGTCATCTGTCTGTTCCGTTCAATTGCAAGCCAGAAAAGCGCAAACCAGAAGCTAACGTTACTGCGGTAGATTTAGGTATCAACACTACCGCAACAATAGCAGTCGTAACCCAGACCGGCACTGTAATCCACCGTGAATTTATTCACCCAGGAAGAGACATAGACCGTAGGGACAAACGACTAAAGTCCGTATCTGTACGAGCATCTAAAACTATGGGAAAAGGCGGGAAACTTCACAAGGCTTTCTGTTCTAAAACCTATAAAAAATGCCAAAGAATCAACAACCAAATCAGCCACATAGTTTCTAAGCGAATTGTCGAGATTGCTGAGAAATTCAACTCGGAAGCGATCGTATTTGAGAATCTTAAAGGATGGAAGCCGAAGGGTGGACGAAAGCGGTCTAACCTAAGGCAAAGATTCCACGGTTGGCTCAAAGCAAAAATTCGTGATTTTACGGAAATGAAATGGACTGAATTGGGGGGTAAAGTCGTGGAAGTCGTGGCGGCTTACACTTCAAAGCTGGCCTATGATGGATCTGGTACGGTTAAACGTAATTCAAGGAATTATGCCCTAACAACCTTTCCTTCAGGTAAGCGATTTAATGCCGACTTAAACGGAGCTTACAACATCGGTGCTAGAGGCGTAATTAAACTCACTCGCAGAAATGACGGTGAGGGTCGTTCCAGCAAAAGATCTGGACGACCGCCTAGAAGCTGGGCTTCCTTGTGTGAGTTGTGGGTTAGGGATAACTCCAAATTAGCATAAGACACCACCGCCTCGTTCAGGCGGTGGAAGCTTCATACATCGAGCGAGTAAACATGAACTCCCAGCTGAAGCTTAGGGCTTTGGTTTTGATCAATGAGATGTCTAGGGACTGAGGGTCATCAATTATTGCGATATGACCGCGAGGCTTAATCAGCTCGATGATGCCAGGAAAATGTCCGTCTGATCCTGAAAGGGAAGCAACGTAGCGGGGCTCGAGTCCCAATTCCTTGATTTGATCAACAAGGGACTGGCGGTGATTGATCACATGGTCGGCACCCATCTTTTGAACCCACTCGATAGTTTCCGGACGAGATGCAGTGGCGATCGCGGTCAACCCGGTGAGTTTCTTGGCAAGTTGAATCAGGATTGACCCAACACCTCCCGCGCCACCGATAATTAGTATACTCTCCCCCTTGCCTTCTCCTTCTTTGACCCCGAGGCAGTCGAACAGGATTTCCCAGGCGGTAATGGAAGTCAGTGGAAAACCAGCTGCTTCCGCAAAACCGAGGGATTTTGGCTTTTTCCCGACAATCCGCTCATCAACGGCATGGAGCTCGGAGTTGGTGCCCGGTCGAGTGATATCACCGGCATAAAAGACTTCATCACCAACTTTAAATTTGCTGACATCGCTGCCGACTTGTTGAACAACACCTGCGGCATCATAGCCAATGACCTTCGTGCCCTTTTCCGGTGCCATCTTGGCGCGCACTTTCACGTCCACAGGATTGACCGAAATTCCCCGAACCTCCACCAACAGGTCCTGTGGCCCTAATTCCGGTGTTTCGGTTTCAAATTCGATCAGCGCGTCTGGTGCAGTGATTGGTCCAGCCTGATTATATCCGATGGCTTTCATATCTTGGTTATCCTTTTATGATCAATGCCGCCGATTCGATTCTATTGCAGTTTTTAGTTTAATACTGCTGCACTGCCCACCCTAAATCAACTTATGGGGACAACCATGATATGTACATTTTTGTTAGGTGATTCAGGGTTTGCTCCTCCAGCACTTGAAGTGAAGCAGGGATAACAGTTGCTGGAGTTATGGGATTGGCCTTTGGGCCACGCTACGTGAACGCATCCTCTTCTTCTACTAGATATTGGTCATGGAAGATGCTATAATTATAAATTAAACTATCAACAAGACTGGTATGTCCAGTAACTAATATACCGAATTAAAAACCGCTGTATAAACCATATAATTATTACAGCCTCCTAGCTTTTATACTCAAATCATTGATAATCCAGGAGATACCGTGTCACAAGCCCCTAAGAAATATACTAAAAATGACCTTAGCCAAGCCCAATTTGCTGGTGGATTAGTAGATGCTGATAAGGTTGACGTAGATCGCATGGGCGGCGATATCTATAATAATTATGCTCCAGAACAAAAACAAAACCTAGCGGATGCAGCCGCAGAAATTCAGGAACTTTTGCAGCAACTACAGCAAAGTTATCCTAATGCAACTGACATGGAAATACATAGTGCTTTAACTGTAACGCTTCAACAAGCAATTAAGCAAAACCCAACATTCAAGACAAGGCTACGTAATGCCCTAAAAGAAGGCGGAATCGAAGCCTTAAAGGTGCTGTTTGCCCCGATTGGTATTCCCATTGAAATGGTTAAAGGTTGGATTGAGGCGGAAGCTGAGTAACGAGCAGTATCAGTATGGTCCCATGTCTGAAGATTCAAAAAAAGTCTCTAACAATGACCTAAGGAATTCCCAGCTTGGGGGTGGGTTGATTGATGCTGATACAGTCTATGTTGGTAAAAATGGCGGTGACATCAATAATTATAATGTTGTTGTCAATCCCCGACCAACCTTAACTCGACAAGAATACCGCAACCGTCAGGCATTACTCGCTAAAGTCAAGAACTTTTGGATCAAAGGCGTTCTAGAAAAATCCCTCTATCACCAGGTACTTATTGAATTGGGATTAGAAGAGAGACCCGATGCCATTCCTCATCCTTTGAGCGAAATTACCGAAATCGATGAGGACTCACCTCTACCCCTCCGCGAAGGGACTAAAGTAATTGATATTTTTGACGAAATTGGTACAGGAGCAACCTTACTAATTTTAGGGGAACCAGGGTCAGGAAAAACCACAACCTTACTCAAACTCGCCCGGGATTTAATTGCTCGTGCTGATCAAGACCCTAATCAGCTAATTCCCGTAGTATTTAACCTCTCCTCTTGGGCAAAGAAACGGCAGACGATAGCCGATTGGTTAGTAGATGAACTAAATAGTAAGTATGATGTTACCAAGAAAATTGGAGAAGCTTTAGTAAAGAAACAGCAACTACTACCATTGCTTGACGGTTTGGATGAAGTAAAGTCAGACTATCGAGACGATTGTATCACCCAGTTAAACGAATTTAAGCAGAATTCTGGTGTCGAGCTGGTAGTGTGTAGTCGGATTAAAGACTATGAAGCCCTATCCAACCGTTTGAATTTTCAGCAAGCAGTTTGTATAAGATTGCTGACTTCAAAACAAGTTGGCCATTACTTGGATAGTGTCGGTGCTGATTTAATAGGTTTGAGGACATTAATTGCAAAGGATAAAGTATTACAAGAATTAGCCCAGTCGCCCTTGATGCTCAATATTATGACCCTAGCTTATCAGGGAGTAGCAGTTGAGGATTTGCCTAGAACTGACGTAGTGGAGGAACGGCGTAAGCAGCTTTTTGATGCATATATCAAGAAGATGTTTAAGCGTCGTAAGACTAATCAACGATACAATAAAGGCCAAGTAAAGCACTGGCTAATTTGGATGGCGCAGAGGATGGTTAAGGAGTCGCAAACAGTATTTTTAATTGAAAAAATGCAGCCATCTTGGCTAATAAATGGAAAGCAAAAACGAATTTATAGGCTGATGGAAGTGCTGATGGGAGGGCTGATGCTCGGGCTGATGGTCGGGCCGATGAGAGGGCTGAAGGAAGGGCTGAAGGGAGGGCTGATGTTAGGCTGATGTTCGGGCTGATGGTCGGGCTGATGGTCGGGCTGATAGAATGGCTGATGGTCGGGCTGGATAAAGAGTTAACGGAAGAAATCAAAACAGTTGAAATACTTGATATTAATTGGAAAAAAA
>NZ_JAAHGN010000388.1:0-6466 GCF_010672485.1 Moorena sp. SIO2C4
ATAAATTAATCAAAGAACTTAATCCTGAAAACCAATTAGAGCACTTCTTTGATAAAAAAAAAGATAACAAGACTCAGCAAGATACAAACCAAGCAAGACGTTATAAACGCCATAGATCTTATAACAAGACAAGGTGAAGGAGCTGAAGGCAGCCTGATTGATACAGGACCAGACGATCTTGCACATTACTATCGTTTTCTTGAAATAAAGAAGAATCGGTATATCGAGGAAGACGGTACTGGTGGTTATCGCTATTCTGATGGAAAGATCAATAACCTTGATGGGGGGATAGGGGAGCCATATCCAGTGGCAGAAGTACCTGCAGGGGGTTACAACGAATCTAACGTGCCAGTATCAGATCAAGCTCAGATATTGCCCTTAATGGATGAATTTAATCGAGAGTACACTAAGATGTTGAAGCTACTGGAAAAGGCATGGGGAACAGGAGATCCAAATTATCTGATTGAAGCTATAATGAAAATGTTTAGCTTAACTACTGCCGACGCGGATGATCAGGTTGGGGGTTCAGCAAGCAAAATTATCAAAACCCCAATAGAAGGTACAAGTCAAAAGGAATATTATGGACCAAGTTTCATCGTTTTACCAGATTTAAGCTTTGAAGAGCCCGACGTAAATACTCAAACACCAGTGTGGGAAAATGATATTAAACAATTGCTCCAACCTTATGTCAATGCGATGATTCCCTATAACATTAATCTGGGGAAGTATGAAAACGTGAAGAAGAATGCTGATCGCATACTCTACCAAGTCAATGCTCATAAGATGCCACCTAATCCTTACGATCCATGGGATGACACTAAAATAAACAAATTCCGCAGATGGATGGAAATTGGTATGCCAGAAACTCAGGACGATCTTAAGTAATAAGCACGAATAGATAGCTGGAACTGCATTGCCGGAAAAGAGTTCGCACTTGCGATCGCACTTATCCTGAATACTTCCAGTCGCAGCTTGTGGGGGAAGACAAACAAACCCGAGCGATCGCATCGGGAGCAGTCACCTATGCAGAACATTTGTACTAAAGCTATCGCCAAGGGTAGCCCTTCGGGATAATCGCGCCACAAAAGAAACCCTGTCAGCTTGGCAGGGTTTCACTATCAAGAATGTCAACAAATTTTTTTAAAAATTACCCTTCATTAAGTCCCATGAGTACGCTGACAAAACTATCCAGAAACAATATTAGACGCTCAGCTTTTTCGTTATCCCTTCCCTTGTGATAAAACCAAAAATAACGGGCTTCTGAAAGTCTGACAACACCAGCCACCAATGGGTTGTGGTCTTCAGAATGTAAATCTGCATAGCAGTAATCTTGACTGAACAGTTGTTCCGTGTAATAGTCAAGCCACTTATCGAAATCAACAAGTTGCAACCCAATTAAACCAGCTACTTCCTCTGCGGGAATATACAGAGGTAACTGGGTGCTTTTTCGGAAGGAGCCGAGTAAATATTAAGAACGTAATCCTCAAAAATAAATTGGTGCTTACTTGAGTAAAGTAAAGATTTCATCCATCATTATCCTGATCGTGAAACTCGCACAAATCAGGCCGAAGTCTATATCAACTGAGAAGTACTTTTCTGTGTGTGTTGCCGAAATTGTCTATACCTGTCTTGATTGTACATCTTAATCCCCAGAATTATTGGTTACATCTGGCAAACCCGGTTTGACGGTGTAATCGAGTGACCCCTGGCATTTGACATCACAGCGATCACCATTGTTGTCAACAGCTCTATCCGACAATGAAACAGCCCTGGGGTATTAGGCGGGATTCCTCTTGCCTTAAAAGCATAAGCAATATCGCTCATGACTACAGCGGTTTGCACTTCAGTTAGGTACTTTCGTTCTGGGTTTTTAGGGAGCAGGGAACAGGGAGGTAAGCTATCAGCTGATAACTGACCGCTGACTGCTGATAGCTGTTCGCGTAGCGTGCGCTACGCGCATTAGCTTACTATTCCTCAATAACAATAACATCTGTAATAACAATAATATCTGTCAGCAAAAGATTCAAATTTTCCACCGTTAACAGCGGCAAGTTAGGATTCTCCGTACTACTCACATTTTCTGGATTAGAAAACAGACTAAAACTAAACAGATATCTTCCCCTGGTTTGATTGGGGTTTTTCTGACTTTGCCAATTCTCAATTTCCCGGACAATATTTGTTCGCAGGTCTTGAGTAACTACTAACATATCCGTGGAATCCCCAGACTTTTGAACCGTAAATCGAGGGGTGAGTAGAACAGGTAAGGAAGCTAACAGTTCCTCTTCATTAGTGTTGCTAGCTAAAGCAAAGGCATACTGACAGCTAATCCGAATATCATAAGGACGGTTAATGATGGCTGGCAGCAAGACTTTGAATAACTCTTCCAGATGCTGTGTTAAGGTTTTACTTCTGGAATCGCCCAGGTCTGCAATATCCCAACGCTTATCATTAACAATGAGAGGAGTAATCCGGTTCTTAAACCTTACTTCAGGAGTCTGGAAGATGAAAGCTGCATTAGTTTCCCTGCCATCAATCAAATTTTTATTGCGGGCGAGACGGATAGCACCCCAGGCATTTTGATAGTCCAACACATCCAAATTAGTCACAGTCACCTTACGGTCCGGTAATGCCGACTCCCCAAAGGTTTCTACCCCAGTTGCATCAAGCAATTTGGTGAAATCATACTCAATAGTCGTGTAAGGTACTGTGGGGGAGTTAGTGGTTACATCGTTCTGCCTGGTATCATTTAACTCATACCCTGGTAACTCAATGTCTAAGATTTGTTGATCAGCAACGGGAAGATTGTTAGTGGGAGTGATGATAACCGTTTTGGTTTCTTGGTCAGCAGATAGGTTTTCATCAATATTGTAGTGAACTGTCTGGCGAGATGCCTGTGCGATCGCAATCGGTTGCCAAATTTGCCATGACCTAGCCACGTCTTCTGCTAGAGTCGCAAAGGCATTGAGGGCAGAGGTAACCGTAGTTTGGTTGTCATCGGTTAACCCTGTTTCCAAAGCTTTGAGATCACTGGCTAGGGTTGGATATAGATTGTTAAACCGCACCAGGGTATCCAACAGTGGATCAATAGTATTAGTCGTATCGATAATTGTTCCAACACCCACTGGGTCCGCAATGTCTGCATTAACTGCATTACTCAGGACAATAGTAAAGGTTTCATTATTTTCAACAACATCATCGCTGTTGACTGTCACCCGAATTTCTTTGCTGGTGTCACCTGGATCAAATTGCAGACTTCCGCTAGTTGCGGTGTAATCTCCCGGTGCTTTCGCGGTTCCATCCTGGGTTTGATAATTAACAGTAACAGTCTTTTCAGAAGGAGGAGATAAGGTAACCGTGAAAACGGCAGTTTGTCCTTCTTCCAAAGAAACATCATCAATGGTTAATTTAGAGGAACCATTGTATTCAATCCGGCATTCAATGGTATCTTGAGCCACATCGGGATGTTCATAGAGGAAAACATAATTCCAGTCTCGAATATCCTCAGCACTGAGAATATCACCAGCAAAACTGTCGGGGTCAGGAATTGCTGTATGGGAAATCAGAGAAGGAGGAAGGGGAAAATCTCGCAAAGGAATGGGAATTTGAACATCTCCAATTTGATTAGGCTCATCATTGAGAGGTTGAATAAAATTGAGCCAAGAGGAGGTGGAATTGGTAGTATTAATATTGTATTCCAACTCATTAACCTGATAGTTCAGATTGACCGCAATATCTTCGTAACGCTGAGGCGTTTGGGTATTGAAGAAAAAGGTCAGTGTAGACTTACCATTGTTGGCATCGCTCAGGGAAATTTTAGCTGGAGATAAGGTGAAATCTATCGATTGAAGCAGAGTTTGCTTGTCTGTGTCAGAACTAGTGGAGTTGGGTGTACTTTCAGGATTGGTGTAATAAGCCCCGCTCATCACTGGTTGCCCAGATAAACGAGGAATATCTTGACCAGACCATTGATAGCCATCAGCGATCGCTACATCTACGTTATATTGAACAATGGTTTCAATGTCGTAAGCATCTGCTAAATTTGTCAGCAATTCCTTTTGGAGTGCTGCCACTGCTAAGCTTTGGCGAGTAGTATACTCTGAGGAACTTGTATCCACAGAAGTATCCAATACATGGGTCACATTGTTACTAATTGAATCGGCCAAACTTGCTTTGACATCTAAAATCCGCCCAAGCTGATCCTTTAAGCTGGGCTCATTCACTGCAGGGATAGCTGTTTCCGGTTTCAGGATATCTTCAATAGCACGTAAATACTTACGGGCTAAACCATTCAGGTCTACCGCATCCACTCGCACGGTTTCTGTTGAGCTTTGGTCAAGTCCATTCTCTTGGGTGTAGCTGTAAAGGTTTACTTCCCCTGACATTAAGGTATTGCTCAAAGGCGCAGCGGAAAAGAAGTAGGGGAAAGCTTCTTTGATATCGTAACTAATCCCGGTATCCCCCAGATGAACTGCCCACAGGGTATCACTGTTTTGAGGATTAGCATTATCAATATTCCCAGCATTCCGCCCCACTGCTAGCTTTAAGTTAGGTAGTGCTTGCTCAAATGCCTTGGCAAAGGGGTCAAGGGAGGCCAGGCGTTGGCTAAACTCAGCATTTTCTTCATCGGAGGAGCTGGTCAGCACAACGGTTTTGGGGGCAAAATAGGCTGAGACTACCTCAGCTTCAGGCACATAGCCCGGATCCATCAAATCCTTGTTGCGTCGCATTTCCAGCTGTACGGTGACCGGGAAAAGTAAATCCGTTGGATACAGAAGACTATTATTGTTATCCCGGAAGGTGAGATCAACCGTTGTGCTAGCTACTGCTGGGGGAACAATCCAATTCTGATTGGCCTTAATCAGAACCGATTCATTTTGGAGCGCCTCTGCTACTTCTGCCACAGTTAGGGGGCGTTGCGTACGCTTTTCTAACAGATCCACCGCTGTTTTCAGACAACTGAAGTCATACATGCGATGAATAATCTCCAATGAGTCCTTTAAGGTGTCGATCAATACCTGATCATCGGGTTGACCATGGGCAGTTTCGATATTAGCGATCGCATCCGGCACATCCAAGGTTTCAGGTTGAGTATGAACCGTTGATGGCTCGAATTGGGATTTAAGGTTTCCTTCAGCATCCAGCAGTGTTGCTTTCAAGATACTCAAGGAAGATTCACTATCATTGGGATCAAGTAAGGCCCGTAACGCAATGCGATTTGCCCCTTCCAAGTTCTCCAGTTGCTCATAAATAGCATTGACCGCCCCAATGCTTTGCTGGGCTTGACTGGCGTCGCCTACAATATTATTCCCAATGCTTTGCTGGGTTTGACTGGCGTCGCCTACAATATTATTTTTGAAGTTAACCAGGGTTTGCGCCCATCCAGAGGTGAGGGTGTAGAAGGTTTCATCGGTTCCGGTCTGGATAGTTTGACTATCGATGAAAGCCGCTAACCGTTTTAAGTCGCTATTTACTGTATCGTCACTGTTGTAACTAATCTTAGTCAGGGATGCCAAAACCGGACGGACATCGATAGCAGTATTGCCACTCAAGAGTCCTGCCAGGGTTTGGTTAGCCACCGCTACGGCTGCTGGGGTAATTTCCGTTCCCATGGTACTGGTTAAGGTACTCAGGGATGTGGTTTGATCTGTGAATTGTACCACTGCTAGATAGTCAGGGTTCTGTGCAGAAGAGGTATCCAGGGTAAAGCGATCCGGAATGTAGAGAGTTGCCCCGGACTCTAAGGCTAAAGTGGGAGTTTGAAGAGCAATATCCCCTGCTGTGGTTTGATCGGTAATAATTTGACTATCATGGGCAGCAGCAATAGCAATCATTTGGTCGAAGCTATCCCCACTGGTGACAGTGTAGTTCAACAGCACGTCAGCCAGGATCACATCCTCTGTACCAAATAACCCACTCATATCGCTGACAGCAGCAGCAACCACAGCTAATTGACTAGCGATCGCAGACTCAGTCAGAATACCACTGATATTGCCCACTGCTTGTACCGTTTCCAACACCGTGCGATGACGGTTGGTTTGTAGATGAAGCTGCTGAGTTAGGTAAGCAAGGGTGTTCTGTTGGGGCAGAATTGCCTCAGTAATGGTATACTCCAGGGCACCCACTTCAGCAACAATGCCCGATTTCAGCACATCGATGGCGCGAGCATCAGTAGTCTCGACAAACTGGTTAAGGGCAATGTGATATAGACTATCCTGAACCTGGATGGTGTAATCAAGGCTAATATCGGCCATTGTGATGGTGGAACCTGCCACCAGTAAATCCTGGCGTTGGGCATTGGCAGTAATCACCGTTTCAGTAGTTTCTATCCTAGAGGTATTGGGGAATGCTGCAGCGATCGCAATCCAACTCTTTTCAGTAATCACCTTGATCTCTACATTAAACGGAGTTGGTGTTGCTTCATCTTTCTTGGTCACCGTGACCGTTAATGTTGTGTCCGTGGGGAAAA
>NZ_JAAHGN010000389.1:0-6457 GCF_010672485.1 Moorena sp. SIO2C4
TCAGCTCCAATCATAGCCATCAGTGGACCAATACTGACCTCTAGGGCAGTGATACCTAAAATAATACCCACCACAAATAATCCTTGACGGGTTATCCTAACCACGAACTGACGGAGCATAGCTGACATATTCGGGAACATCCACAAAGATTTCTCGAGGACTGTCCCTACAATCAGGGAGAGGATGCTAAAGCCAGCGACAATTCCTAAAAATTTGCCAATGTTATTCGCCCAGCGCAGACCTCCTTCTTTAGACTGGAGCCAGCCGACGATGGTAATCCAGGTTCCTTGAGTGTCGGTTACGTCAACCTTAATCCCACTGATTGCATCGATGTATTTGTTGTACAACTCGACATCACCGCCTTTAGTTTCCAGCTCTTCAAGTACCACCTCAAAGCGATCGCTTAAAGCAGTGCGTTCCTCTCGCAGTGTGGTCATGTTGACCAGAACTTGCTTTTTAACTTCGGTCTTCGCTTCCACCGCTTCTTCTAGGTCTTGTTTGGCTTTGTCAAGTCCCTGTTCAGTCTTTTTCTGCTCTTGTTCATCAGTAACGATTTTGTTGCTAATTGTCCCAATCTTTTCTTGAACCTTAGCAACATCCTCGTTTGAAGTTTTTGCTTTATCTTTTTCCTTTTCAGTACTTTCAACTGCTTTATCAATTGCCCCTTGCAAGGTTTTATCATGCTGGGTCTTTTCCTCTTCTTTAACTGCTTCTTCTACTGACTCTTGAGCTTTTTCGAGAGCTTCCTGTGCCTCTTCAGCAGCTTTTAAAGCTTTAAGGCGATCCTCAGCCGATCCCTCAGTCTCTATTTTTTCCTTAGTGTCTGTCGCTTCCTCAAGAGCCTCTTTGGCATCTTCTAGGGCATCAACAGCTTCTTTAGTTTGTTGAAGCTCTCGATTTTTGCGCTTGACAGCAATTTCAGCATCGCTAAGTTCTTTAACTTTAGTTTTAAGCAAGAACATCCACGCTTTAGCTTCACCCTCCAGCTCATCTAATGTCAAGGGCTTGAGCATTAGCTCTAGCTCCTCAATCGGAATAGTTGGATCCTCAGTTGTAATTGCTTTCTCTAAGACTGAATTAGTGGTCTGTTTAGCTTGAGCAGGTAACCACCATGCCCCAACCATTAAGAGACTGCCAAATAAAATGCTAATTTTCTTATGTCGGTAACGAATCATTGGTTTTTCGTGTTAATAAGACGTTAATGAAGATGTAACCTGTATAGTTTGCTTGACTGTTGAGTGTTAACCAATGAAGATGTAACCTGTATAGTTTGGTTCACTGTTGAGTTTTAACCGTTGACTGTCAACAGTTGCTCCCCCCATTACCCCCGAAGATCGGCAGAGCTGTTTGATTCTTGATTTAGACTGAGGGGGGCAGAGCAGCAGAGCAGGGGAACCGAATTTTCCGCAAATATTCGGTTTTGACAGATTCTAATTCTCTGTATTTAACGAAGAAATGACGATCTCGAGGGCAGTCAATAGTTAACGTTTAACAGTAAACACTCAACAGTCAACAAGGTATAGATAGCCTTTTATTGGTTCAAATCGAGCCATGTCCTTATTGTTGCCCAATATTTTCCATCAATAAACATCTTGAACAAAAATTTTGCAAAATCTTTGCTGAATACCGACTCCGCTTTTATCACATCTTTATTTCCCTGGCTGATCATTAATTTTTCATGGCTGCCATCATCCATAGCTTATTTATCGGTAATGGTAGATTTACCAGCCGTATTTGGTATAATCTGCTTCTGTAAAACTCGGTAAAACCATTTATTTTTACTGGGCTGTATTCTTAACAATTCGTTGAATGCTCCTAGAGAAACAGAATACTATCAAATCCGGTTGAATAACCTACTTCCTGGTCAGGAGAGCAGGGGGAGCAGGGCAGCAGGAGAGCAGGGGGAGAAAGATTTTGTCTGGATATCGTAAGTGTGGGCAATTATCCGGAGGTAGTGATAAACATGTAGTGATGGCCAGGGCAAACGCATCTAATTTTTTTTGACAAATGACCAAGATTATGTATTGAGGATTTAACAGGGTGTAAGCTGTCTAAATAAGTAGTGATAGCCAAATCGCTTATTAGAGCTGATTCGTAAACTCGCTGTAATCCTTGTAGGATAAGGCTTGCGCTCAAATAGAACAATTGAACTATTTAATACCCAAAAGACAATCATAGCAAGGCTTTCAGACTTCTTAAGATTTACTTTACAAATCAGCTCTTAGTCTAATTAACTCAAATTACTATTAATTAATAGTTCCCCAAAAAGATTAAAATTTTAATTATGTCAAAATGATGGAAGACTAAAAATAAAATATAATTTATAGAAATACCTGACGGGGGGACAGAGCGGGTATAGCCATTGTTTAGCAAGGGATACAGCAGATGAAGCAAAAAAAAGATAGGTCAAATATAGTAACCCTGACCTATCTACCAAAAATGATAGCGTGCGCCATACCATAAAATCCTACGGTGCGTCTTGCATTTCGAGGAAACCTCGAAACTACGCACCGAAAAAATAAGCTGCATTACACCAGGTATTTGTTCCTGACCTTAGTCGTTGCCAGCCTACAATTGCTCAGACATGTCAAACTAGAAGTGTTAGCTGAAGCCCTGCCGTTAGCTATTTTGTTTGAGAGTCGCCCTTCAGAAATTACCAGTTCAATATCGTTTCAATCTGGTTTCCCTGTGTAAGTGCTCTGGTAGAAGAGATGTTTAAGCCGAACGATAGGATATATTTGGCGTATGACCGCACCAGTTGGGGGGTGATTAATATCTTGATGGTTAGCGTGATCTATGATCATCGTGCCTGGCCGATTTACATCGGAGTTCTTGGATAAAAAAGGCAGCAGTAATTTTGATGAGCAAACAGCTGTTTTGGGAAAAAGTCTTGGGTTACTCTCCAACTATAGGGTGGTGGTGTTAGGGAACCTTGGCCTTTCGGCCACGCTACGCGAACGGTGCGTCTTGCATTTCTCAGACATAAACCTTGGAGAGGGGAGCCTTATTTCATATAACTTAAAAGTATTACCCATAACCTGTCGCTATAAAGGCCGGAGACGAAACCTTCAACAGGGTCGCCTTTATGGGGGAAACGGTTTAGCATAAAAGGGTTGAGTCTTTGTGATAAGGCGACCCTGTTCTACGGTAACTTCAAACACTCTGTTACGGTAACTTTAAATAGTTGATTCTATTGTGTTATCACCATATTTGCTATCGTGACCAAGACCCACGCGGTGCGACCCCGGTCGGGTTTCCCGACGCAGGAAGTTACCGTAGAACAGGGTAGCCTTATTAAAAAGACTTAAACCTATGACTCACAGACTGCCAACTATAAAGGCTACCCTGTTCAAGGTTTCATCGTTGACCTAGGGAACGCGCACCAAGAGAAATGAATCATTATTCCTCATGGCTCTGCTGTTAATAAATTTAAGCCACTTAATAGTTTGACTTGATGAAAACCTTGGCTCCATAACAGCTTGCGTGATTTCGGTCACTATTGTTGAATAAGCGCGGAAATAATGCTAATTTAGCCTTGCCTATTTTTTGGCTTTTATTAATACTTTTTATTAAGTCAACGAACAAATTATAAAACACCATTGGATTGCTAACTTTGCTCGCCTTATAAAAAGTCGATATGTCTACCTCTATGCCACGCACATTCAAACCCTTGACTAAACTAATCATACTATTTTGAATATTATATAGCACAAATTATAACCATTTTAACAAAAATAGTTGCAATCATGGGCGAATTTAATTCGCCAACGGAAAGCGCACCTTTAGGAAAGTATTGAGGACTGGATAATCATCATTAGGTAATTTACCTACGTATCTTTTGACGATTTTTTGAAAATTATATATCATTGAAGCAACATTATTAAATTTTAATTTAGCCTCTATTTTATAAAATTATATGCTATTTGTATAGGTTTTTAACTATCATTCAACATTTCTGAACTAAGCCATGTTCGACTATCTACTCTCAGCGTTAGAAAGACTAAATAAATTACTAGAGCAAGCAGTAATAACAGCACAAGCTGTCTACGGTTCTCAAGCAGCTACTGACCCTTATCGAGGTCTTCGTATTGATCGCGATCAGGTCAAACAACTCCTAGATCGTGAACCAGGGATACCTTTGTTTGCAGTAGATGCAGAAAAAACTGAGTCTGATCAGACTAACAATACACCATTAAACTGGCTGAAACAGACTTTTGGTTTGTCTGAATTTGATTTAGACGTGATTCTGATTGCCCTGGCTCCAGAAATTGATTTAAGTTACGAGCGTCTGTATGCCTATCTTCAGGATGATGTCACTCGCAGGCGACCTAGTATTGATTTAGCCTTAAATTTACTATGTCCCTCTGCTGAAGCCAAACTGTTGCAACGAGTTCATTTTGCTCCTGATGCACCCTTAATCAAACATGGCTTACTTCATTTAATTCCTGACCCTCATCAGGTTAAGCCACCAATATTATCCTATTATCTCAAGCTAGATGATCAAGTTATCCATTTTCTGTTAAAACAAAAGAGTCTTGAACCGCGTTTAGAATCTTGGTGTCAATTGATAGATAGTCCTGCGGTTGAGGACAAGTTACCGATTAGGGATGACATTAAACACATACTTCCTAAGCTAGTCAAACACGCTCAAAATACCAGCCAGCCTCTACATCTGTATTTCTCTGGTTTACATTCTACTGAAAAACGCCGTGGAGCGATCGCCCTTGCCGCTCAACTGAACAAGCAGTTATTAATTGCGGATTTAGCTCAAGCTTTAGCAATTAAGGAAGAGTTTGACCAACTGCTAAAATTGTTATTCCGTGAAGCCTGTTTTCACGATGCTATCCTCTATCTAGAAAGTCTGGAAAGTTGGGATGCACTACAGACCAAAGAGCAGCATCTGTTATATAAAAGCTTACTTGACAGACTAACTGAGGCGAAAGGTGTGGTGATATTATCTGGAATACAGTCGTGGGTGCCAAAGTTGACCAATCTCCAGGGTGTGATTACTGTACCTTTTGCTACACCGGATTTTTACCAACGGCGCGTTTACTGGCAAGCTAGTTTAGAAACTAAAGGAATTGTACTTAGCGATCGCGACTTGGATACCCTAGCCAATCGTTTTACCTTGAGTTCAGCCCAAATAGCAGGAGCAGTGACAACTGCTTGTAATCAGGCTTTGTGGCCTGCTGCTGCCGAATTTGAAGAATTGCCATTAAACAGTACAATTAAGCCAACCCTAAATGACTTATTAGCAGCGGCTCGTGACCAATCTGGTAACAATTTAACTGAATTAGCCCGCAAACTTAACCTTAAGTATAGTTGGCAAGACATTATCTTACCCGCCGATCAACTTGCTCAGCTCAAAGAAATTTGTAATCAAGCCAAGTATCGTCATATTGTCTATGAAAAATGGGGCTTTCACCGCAAGCTGTCCATTGGCAAAGGATTAAATGTACTATTTTCAGGTCCACCAGGCACAGGTAAGACCATGGCGGCGGAAGTGATTGCTAATGAACTACAGCTTGAGCTATACAAAATTGATTTATCCCAGGTTGTCAGTAAGTACATTGGCGAGACTGAGAAAAATTTGAACCGCATTTTTATGGCTGCCGAAACAGCTAACGCTATCCTTCTGTTTGACGAGGCAGATGCTCTGTTTGGCAAACGCTCTGAAGTTCGAGATGCTCATGACCGCTACGCCAATATTGAAGTTGGGTATCTGTTGCAGAAGATGGAGGAATATGAGGGGATATCAATTTTGACAACAAATTTGCGCCAAAATTTAGACGAGGCATTTGTGCGTAGGTTAGCCTTTACAGTTCACTTTCCCTCACCAGATGAAGCTAGTCGTCGGCGCATTTGGGAGGGGATTTGGACTGAGGAAATCCCCTTGTCAGCAGATCTAGATTTTGAGTTTTTGGCACGGCAGTTCAAATTGAGTGGAGGGAATATTAAAAATATTGCCCTAGCAGCAGCTTTTCTAGCGGCTGAAGCAGGTAGTGCAGTGATGATGGAACATCTGTTACAGGGAACTCGGCGGGAGTATCAGAAGATGGGTAAGGTATGGAGTGATGGAATGCGATCGCTTAAATAATCCGGCCACGGTCAGTAGTGAGCCAGTTTTACACTAACGACTTACCTAGTGCGATTGTAAGCATTCAGCCGTTGGCCTTTGGCCAAGGCTGATAGCTGAATGCTTACGTGCTATTTACCTGATTAAGCCACAAGTATAATACTGTAATCCTTAGGCGATCGCGAACATATTATTGATCAAGTTATTTCTCTTTATTACTGTTATCTTATTTCTAGAATTATTTTAGCTTCCAAAAGAAGCTAAATTCAATTCCCAGACTGACGCCCTAATTCATACACACCACAGCTCATACAAGCAATAATCCCGATACTGATTGCCCAACTGTGTCCGAGGCTAATTTCCACGGCGTAGTTACAAACA